>JAAYJY010000324.1 GCA_012522705.1 Syntrophomonadaceae bacterium
ATGACCCTTTTCTTCTTTGCCTTCATACTTACTCATCTTAGGTCCCCCAATCACTGAAGGCCATGCCTGTCACGGGCCTATGGCCGAGGCTGGCTTCTCATCGACATGTGATAATAATGACCTGTCGTAAATATTCTTGATTCTGATCCGTTTTCCTGCTGGCATCTTGAGGCAAGATTTGGATGGGAGGAGATTTTTTCTGACCTTGCGGGGGTATAGGAAGGTTTCAAGACCTCCTAGAACCATTCCTCATGGCTTAATCGGCGTCCCGCTCTACCCCGGTACTGTAATCCGTTGCCTTAATGCCCCAAGGAGTTTAAAATTAAATGCGACCAGACAGCAAGCAAGGGGCGGCAGAAGAGGGAGACCGGCATGAACCTGCATGAAGACCAAATGTACCGGGACCAGACAGTGGAAAACCCAATACCTGTCAGGCTATCATGAGACTGGATCAATGATTAGGGTAATACTAAGGAGGCAATCAAGATGAACGTGGTAGCATTTAACGGCAGTCCGCACCAGGAAGGCAATACCTATCACGCCCTGAAGATGGTACTGGAGGAACTTGAGAAAGAAGGAATCAAGACCGAAATCATCAACGTCGGCAATAAGAAGGTAAATGGGTGTGTGGCCTGTCTCAAGTGCCATAAAAGCAGGGACCAGCGCTGCCAGCAGAGCAAGGACCAGGTAAACGACTGGATCCAGCAGATGGTGAAGGCCGATGGAATCATCCTGGGTTCGCCAGTCCATTTCGCTTCGGCCAGTGCTACCATGACCGCCTTCCTGGACCGGGCCTTTTATGTGGCCGGAGCCAATGGGGGATTGTTCCGGCATAAGGTAGGAACCGCGGTGGTAGCGGTACGGCGAGCCGGGGCTACGGTTACCCTGGACCAACTGCACCGTTATCTGCTCTACGCAGAGATGTTCCTGCCCTCCTCCAACTACTGGAACATAACCCATGGCGCTATGCCTGGTGAGGTTTTGCAGGATGCAGAGGGATGCCAGACCATGAGTGTGCTGGGACGCAACATGGCGTTTCTGATGAAATCGATCCAACAGGGCAAGGATACCCTCACAGCCCCGCAACAAGTGCGCAAGGTGTTCACCAATTTCATCCACTGATGGCCGCCGGCCTGAGAAGAGGCCAACACGAGGAGATGACCCCTGTCGGCCAGTTGCGCAACGGAGCAACCGGCGACACCAGATAGACTATTCCTACCCCAGCCAGTTAATCTATCCTGCGTTTGGAGAATATCGATGCTGAAACTATTCCGGGTCTTGAGACCCTATTATATGCTGTTGGCCGGGGTGGTCGTAGTACTGTTTGGTCAAGCTATGGCAGAACTGGCCCTGCCCACCCTAATGGCCGACGTAGTCAACAACGGGATGTTGAAGGGCGACACCGATTACATCATGACCTTCGGAGGCTACATGCTGATGGTGGCTCTGGCCAGCACCAGCTTTTCGATAGTGGCCAGTTTTCTGTCGTCTATTGTGGGAATGCGCTTCGGACGTGATATCCGCAGCTTGGTTTTTACCCATGTGGAAAATTTCTCCCTGACCGAATTTGACCAGATCGGCACCGCTTCACTGATCACCCGCACCACCAACGACATCACCCAAGTGCAAACATTGCTGGTGATGGGACTGCGGTTCATGGTCTATTCTCCCCTCATGTGCATCGGCGGCATCATCATGGCCCTCAACCTGGACCGCAGCCTGGCCTGGATCCTGGTAGTGGTGCTGCCCTTGATGTTGGTGACGATCATTGGGGTGGCCCGGTTCATCGTCCCCCTATTCCGTTCCATCCAGGCCAAACTGGACAAGGTCAACTTGGTCTTAAGGGAAAACCTGACCGGTATACGGGTAATCCGGGCCTTCAACCGACTGGAACGTGAGAGTCGGCGCTTCGACCAGGCAAACCTGGATTTGGCCCGGACCACCATCAAGGTCAATAAGATAATGGCTGGCATGCAGCCGTTTATGATCATCATAATGAACATGACTACCATCGCCATCATCTGGTTCGGAGGGATCCGCATCAGTCAAGGTACCAGCAATATCGGAGACATGATGGCCTTTATGCAGTACGCCATGCAGATCATGTTTTCCATCATCATGGTGACTATGCTTTTCTTCATGATCCCCCGGGCCCAGGCTTCGGCAATCCGCATCAACGAGGTGTTGGAGACCCCGGCCGAGATCCTGGATCCTCGGGAACCCCGGACCCCGGTCGGTCGGCCGGCCACGGTTGAGTTCCGGGATGTGACCTTCTCCTACCCGGGCGAAGGGGAGCATGAACCCGCCCTCAGCCACATTTCCTTCTCATTACAACCGGGCGACTTCACAGCCATTATCGGCGGTACCGGCTCCGGGAAAACCACCCTCATCAACCTGATCCCCCGGTTTTACGATGTGGACCAGGGGGCAGTTCTGGTCGATGGCGTCGATGTGCGGCACATGACCCAGCTCGACCTCCGCTCCCGGATAGGCTTTGTCCCCCAGACCCCGGTCATCTTCAGCGGTACCAGCGGTGACAATATTCGCTACGGCAAAAAAGGTGCCAGTGAAGAAGAGATTCGGTATGCAGCCGAGGTGGCCCAGGCCCATGAGTTTATCACTGCCTTGGAGGAGGGATACGATGCCGAGATCGCCCAAGGCGGTACCAACCTCTCCGGAGGGCAGAAACAGCGCCTCTCCATCGCCCGAGCCCTGGTCCGCAAGCCGGAAATCTATATCCTGGACGACAGCTTTTCCGCTCTGGACTTCAAGACCGACGCCCGCTTGCGGGCGGCATTGAAAATGGAAACGGCAGACGCCACCGTAATCATCGTGGCCCAACGGATCAGTACGGTCATGGGCGCAGACCGGATAATCGTCTTGGATGAGGGCAAGATGGTGGGCATGGGCACTCACAAGGAACTCCTGGCCAGCAGCCAGGTGTACCGTGAGATTGTCCTCTCCCAGCTGTCGGAGGAGGAGATCGCATGAGCAGTAAAGAGCCCAACCGTCAGCCCCCTCCCCGGCGTCACAATCCCGGCGGGCCGCCAGCCACCCGTCCGGTCGAGAAAGCCCGGGATTTCAAGGGCACCCTGCGCCGTTTGGCCCAATACCTGGCTCCGGAACGGGTCAAGTTCATCATAGTATTTTGCCTGGCAGCGCTTTCCACCATCTTCGCCATCGTCGGACCAAAGGTCCTGGGGATGGCCACCACCAAACTGGGAGAAGGCGTTCTGGCCCGCTATGATCATCTCATGCAGCTCAATGCGGCCATAGAAAGCCAAGCTCCCCCTGCGGTGATCGAAGACCTTCGCAACCGGGTGATACCTGCATTCGACTTCGAATACATCGCCCGGGTCCTGCTGCTGATGGTCGCCTTGTACCTGGTCAGTGCCCTATTTACTTATATGATGGGCTATATGATGGCCTCCGTCTCCCAGCTGACAGTGTACCGCATGCGCAATGATGTGAAGACCAAACTGGACCGGTTGCCCCTCCGGTATTTCGATCAGCGCACCCATGGAGAGATCTTGAGCCGGGTGACCAACGATATGGACAATATCGCCAACACCCTGCAACAGAGTCTGACCCAACTGATAACCTCGATGGTGACGGTCATCGGTATCCTGTTCATGATGCTCAGCATCAGCCCCTTGCTGACGCTGATTGCCTTGGTGGCGCTGCCAGCGAGCATACTGATCACTAAGGTCATAACCCAAAACTCCCAGAAGTTCTTCCGGGCCCAGCAGAAGACCATCGGCGATTTGAACGGCCATGTAGAGGAGATGTACGGCGGCCACAAGATAGTAAGGGCCTTCGGGCGCGAGCAGGATTCCATCGCTGAATTCGACACCATCAACCGGGAGCTGTACCAGGTGGGCTGGAAGGCCCAGTTCCTTTCGGGTATCATCTTCCCGGCTTTAAACTTCATCAGCAACATCGGTTTTGTGCTGGTGTGTGTGGTGGGCGGCTTGATGGTGGCCCGGCGGGCCATCGATATCGGGGATATCCAAGCCTTCATCCAGTATATGCGCCAGTTTACTCATCCCATCTTGCAGGTAGCCAATATCTTTAACGTCCTGCAGTCAACGGTGGCCTCGGCGGAACGAGTCTTCGAAATCCTGGATGAAACGGAGGAGATCCCGGACAAAGCGGATGCCAAAGTCATCGAGTTCCCCCGGGGCGAGGTCCGATTTGAACACGTTAGGTTCAGTTACAAGGAGGATGTACCCCTGATCGAGGATCTCAGTATCGATGTCAGGGAGGGGCAAACCATTGCCATCGTCGGACCAACCGGGGCCGGCAAGACCACCCTGGTCAACCTTATCATGCGTTTTTACGAGGTGGCCGGAGGCCGTATCACCATGGACGGGGTCGATATAGCCGATATGCGGCGAGGCGATCTGCGCTCCCTGTTCGGCATGGTGCTGCAGGATACCTGGCTGTTCAACGGCACCATCCGCGACAACATCGCCTATGGCAAAGATGGAGCCAGCGAGGAGGAGATCGCAGCAGCAGCCGAGGCAGCCCACGCCGACCACTTTATCCGGACCCTGCCCCAAGGTTACGATACGGTACTCAACGAAGAGGCTTCCAACATATCGCAGGGGCAGAAGCAGTTGCTCACCATCGCCCGGGCGTTTCTGGCCGATCCGGCTATCTTGATACTGGACGAAGCTACCAGCAATATAGATACCCGCACCGAGATATTGATCCAGGAGGCCATGACCGGATTGATGAAGGGCCGCACCAGTTTTGTCATCGCCCATCGGCTCTCGACCATACGGTACGCAGATCTGATCCTGGTCATGGATCAGGGCAACATCATCGAACAGGGCACCCATCAACAACTACTGGCCTTGAACGGCTTCTACGCCGACTTGTACAACAGCCAATTCGCTAAAGCGGTTGCCCAATAGCGTTGAACCTTTGAACGACAGCCGGTTGACCAGCTTAGCCCCATACCCATATATATTAGAGATGCGCTTCAGAGTGTATGTACCTGAATCAGTGACAGGTGCTCCAAATACGGGCGTCAAAGCTGCAGGAAATCCTGCTTATGGCTGATTTTCAGCCGCTCCCCTGCTCTTGGCATCGTGTATTAGGACCGATGGGGCAGGGAATTGGGCCGATGGGGCAGGGGATAGCTTATAGGCGGAACAAATGTGGAAGGCTTGTGGCGCTAAGCATGCTCGCGGACGCTCACCTTGACATCTTGGTCTGATTGCAGGCCTTGCAGTTGCGCTATCAGCATGCCCGACAGCATCAGCAAACATCCCATTATCTCCCGGGTCCCCATCTGCTCACCCAGCAGCAGAAACCCGCCCAGAACCGCGAATGATGCCTCGAGACTTAGAATAATGGCGGCATGAGCCGGCGGGGCATACTTTTGGCCCACCGCCTGGAGCGTATAGGCGATACCCACTGAGAATATGCCACCGTACAGGATCGGCACGGCTGCCGCCATCAGGTCATTGACAATAACAGGTTCCATAACCAGCGCTACCGCCATGCTAAGCACGGAGCAGGTGAGAAACTGGATACAGGATAGTTTCAAGATATCCACCCGGACGGCATAATACCCGATGATCAGGATATGCAGGGCCCAGAAAAGCGCCCCAATCAGCTCCAGCAGGTCGCCGGATTGGATGGACCACGACTCCTTGACGCAAAGCAGGTACAATCCCACCGCAGCCAGACCGCATCCCAGCCATGTCCAGCGACCGTTCCGGTGGCCCAGGAATATACCCAGCACCGGCACCAGTACTATATAGAGGCTGGTTATAAAGGCAGCTTTGCCGGCGGTAGTGGTAACCAGGCCAATCTGCTGAAACGAAGATGCTATAAACAACACCATCCCGGCTAGCAGTCCGGGTACCAATGGGCTCTTCAGTCTTTGGACCAGGTTTTGGCTATCCAGGTGGATATAGAACAGCAGGGGCACCAGGGAAAGCGCGCCCAGCATGAACCTCACCCCGTTGAACGTGAAGGGACCCACGTGTTCCTTGCCCACCCTCTGGGCCACGAAGGCCAGTCCCCAGATAGCAGCGGTAAGTAACAGTACGAGGTTGGCTTTTAGAATGCTCAACGGTTGATTCCCCTTGTCTTATTACACTTCGGATTTCAATCAAACTAACCTACATTATACATAAAATCCCCAATCGGTTTACCAGTCCAGTTGGTAATGAAAGCATTTGTAACTGGTTATAGAAGGCCAAAGTCTAAACTCTGGAACTCCAGCCTCTGACCTGATTTGTCTTGAACAACCTCAAATTTTTCGGGCACAAACCAATCCCCGGCTCTCTGGCACATAACCAAACTTAATGATAAGGGGCAGGACAAGGAATACATTTGGAGACTGATTCCAGCATCTCTGGTTTATAACCAATTGTTATGGTAAACTCATACGAACGTAGGTTATACCTATCTTTTATTGAATGTTGATTCCATCAGAAAGGAGGCCCCTACATGCCCGAAGAGTTCAAACCAGGATGTAAACGTCCCCCCATCGTCAAACCGGCCGCTGCTGCTGCAGAGGCAACGAGCGAGGTTCTTGAAGTAAAGGAGGCGAAGCAAGCTATGGTCAAAGTCGGTCAACCAGCCCCGGATTTTATTGCCCCCGCATATCAGGGCGGCAAGTTCATGAATGTAAGCCTGTCCGAGTTCAAAGGCAAATGGGTCATACTTTGCTTCTATCCCGGTGATTTTACCTTCGTCTGAGCGACCGAAGTCGCAGCGGTCGCTGCGATGTACCCGGAGTTTAAGAAGCTGGACGCGGAGGTGCTTTCCGTCAGCGTGGACAGTGTGTTCGTACACAAGATGTGGAACGACCACGAACTGTCCAAGATGATTGGCGGGGATATCCCCTTCATGATGTGCTCCGATCAGGATGGCAGCATCGGCAAATCCTACGGCATTTACGATGAAGACAGCGGAACCGAGACCCGCGGTCGCTTTATAATCGACCCGGATGGCAACATCCAAGG
>JAAYJY010000325.1 GCA_012522705.1 Syntrophomonadaceae bacterium
CAGGAGAGCAAAGCCAAATACCACTGCTGCCGCTACAAAATATATAGCTCGGGTATTGTCATTTACCAATTGTTCTAATTCCAGCAGGGAGAGTCTGACGCTCAGGTCGCCTTTTTCCATGCGGCGCAAAACCTTTTCCGCCAGTGGCGGCACCTCCACCAGGGAAGTGGCAAACAGGGTGCCTTTTTCCTTGACGGCGCTCCAGACCCCGTCATCATGACGGGCAAACGAGGTCAGGTGGGGTTTGGCTTCATCCAGGAAATTGAAATCGGGATCAAGGCCGATGCAGATGCCATACAAGGTACCCAGGGCCCGGCCCATAAAGGTGAACTGGGCCGGTATCTGGAAAGGCTGCTCGTAAAGCAGCGACTCCAGATCCTTGAGAAAGCCGCTGAAATCAGCTTTGGAAAAGTCAATGCCGGTGCCCAGGGTTTCTTCCAACAAAAGGCCCACTGCCCGGGCCACCAAGTCGGTATCGGCATCATAACGCAAGAAACCGATCTTTTGGAAGTATCCTACCACGGCCACATTGTCGCGTTTGACGATGGCCAGAACCAGATCGATCAGCACTTCTTTCAATTCCTCGGGGATGGATCCAACCATGCCGAAGTCCAACATAACCAACTGGCCTTTGGGGGTGACAAACAGGTTGCCGGGATGGGGATCAGCGTGAAAGAAACCATCGGCCAGGATCTGATTGATATAGGCCCGCAGCAGCATAATAGCAATCTTATTGCGGTCTATTCCCAGGCGGGACAGTTCGTCGTAATTGGTGATCTTGATCCCTTCCATATATTCCATGGTCAACACCCGGCGGGTGGTGTAATCCCAATAAATGGCGGGGAAGAGTATTTCTTCACCCCGGGCTTGGGTGTTGGCCGTGATGGTTTCGGCGTTGTGGCCTTCCTTGATGTAATCCAGTTCATCCAGCAGGGTTTCGGCAAACTCTGAGTAGATAGCGTCCAGGTCGACTCTGCTTCCCCAATCGGTAAGGCGTTTGACGACTTCGATCACCGCGGCGATGGCCTTCAGGTCGATGCGGACCATCTCATCGATTCCCGGCCGCTGGATCTTGATGGCTACCGTTTCACCGTTGATCAGTACCCCCCGGTGGACCTGTCCCAATGATGCCGAGGCCACCGGCATTTGCTCTACATGTGCATAGACCTCTTCCAGGGGGCGGGCCAGGTCCTCTTCCGCTACCTGGCGGACATCTCCGAATGGGACGGGTTTGACCTCATCCTGGAGTCCGGTCAGTTCTTTGATGGTGGACTGAGGAAAGACGTCCACCCGGGTGCTGAAGAATTGGCCCAGCTTGATCAACAGTCCCCCCAAATCGACGGCGGTATGCCGGAAACGGCGCGCCTCGGAAACGAACAGCTTCTGACGGTGGGCCTGGGACCAGTTACGGCCGTGCCACAGCTTTTTGTATTTGATCGAATAAAAGGACCAGAATATCTTCAGGAACAGGCTTACTACCGTACAGAATCGGCTTATCCTGACCCTGGCCAAACGAAAATCCATATGTTTTCCCCTTGATTCAAGTCTATTCAGGCTAATTATAACAGAGTTCAGGAGAGACAAGAAATGGTGGGAGGGGGCGCCGGGCGGGGGTCACATTTCAACAGATAATGGTACAATAGGACAAAGGAGGAGTGTGGCTATGAGAGGTTCGTACGTTATCGGTCGGATCAAGGGTATCGATATCGAAATCAATGTCAGCTGGCTGCTGATATTCGCGCTGATGACCGTCATGCTGGCCACCGGTTACTTTCCGCAGAGTTATCCGGACTGGGGCCCTGCGTTGTGGTGGCTCTTGGGGGCATTGGCCGCCCTGCTTCTGTTTGGGTCGGTGTTGCTGCATGAGCTCAGCCATTCCCTGGTGTCCATCAGCCTGGGCCTGCCGGTAAAGCGCATCACTCTTTTCATTTTCGGGGGTGTGGCCCAGATCGAAGGCGAGCCGGATGAACCGCTGAAAGAACTCAAGATCGCCCTGGCCGGGCCGGCCATGAGCATTGTCCTGGGGCTCGTATTTTTGCTATTGGCAGGGATATTGGCGGCGGCGGGGACCCCGGAGTATGTCAGTGTACTGTTGGGTTACCTGGGCACCATCAATCTGATGTTGGCGATTTTCAATCTGGTGCCGGCTTTCCCCTTGGATGGGGGTAGAGTGCTGCGGTCTATCCTATGGTATTTTAAGGGAGATATGCAAGGGGCCACCCGGATAGCTGCATCTGCGGGAGCAGCATTCGGCTATAGCTTGATATTCTTGGGTATTTTTCTGCTTCTGGGCGGAAATCTCGTCAACGGTATTTGGATGGCGTTCATCGGCTGGTTTATTGCTCAAGCCGCCCAGTCCAGCTATCAGCAGATGATGTTGACCGATATTTTTACCAAGATTCCGGTACGGGAATTCATGACCACCCAGGTAGTGGTGGTGGACTATTTCATATCGGTGCAGGACCTGGTCGACAACTACATCTATAAACACAAGTACGCCTTTTTCCCGGTCCGCCAGCAGAATGAAATAACCGGGATCGTCAGCCTCAACAATGTCCGCAATGTGGCTCAGGCCGACTGGTCCCAGACCACGGTGGGGCGGATTGCCACCCCGCTGCAGGAGAACCTGGTCGTCAGCGCTGATGAGACGGTGGCTGCAGTAATGAACCAACTGTTTGCCAACGGGGTGGGTCGGGTGCTGGTAATGCAGGGTCCACAACTGCTGGGCCTGGTCTCCCGCACTGATGTTCTGAATTATATGCGCATCCACGGACAACTGAACAAAGCAGGCTGAACGGGCTGTGTGACTGGGCATAATACGTATCCTATCATTCCGGGCGCAACGAGGAAACTGGCTCCAGCGTCAGACTCTCCACTGCAAACACAATCCTGGACCCTTCATCTGGAGGGTGAGTGAGAACGGCCCAACGCCAGTTTGCGCACTCCCATCGCATCGTGCTCCCAGAGCAGGTCTTTCACCGCATCGGCCTGATTTTCCCCGCATTCCACGATCAAGACCACTTCCGGATTCTGCTGCTGGGAACGATAACGGGTGTGCTTCCAATTGAGGATCAATTTAATGACCAGGCCCAATGCGGCACCTGCCACAAACCCGATTATACCCCAGAGCAAGGGACCCAGGTGAAAGTTGAAGCCGTATATGGCTCCCATCAGGGCCAGAAAGGCGCCCAGTATAAAGGGCACATCCAGGATGCTGATCCCATCAGATTCGTGCATGGAATCGAACAACTTCTGTTTCTCGTTGCGTTTGTCCAGGGATACCGCCAGAATATTGTCGCGGGCTATCCCTTTCTGCTCCATCGCGGTTATAGCCTGTTCCAGCATTATGGAATGTTTGAAGGTTGAAACGACGTACATGGACCCACTCCCTGACATTTTTATTGACGGCATGGCGAAGTTCCTGCTTTGATAACGACGGCTGAAATAACTGGCCTGTTCCCGGTCGAACAGTTTATTACCTTCCACAGTATTGACGTAGGCGTCATAGGCAGTATAGAAATACACCGAAGGGATGTTCAGAAACCACTGCACATTTAGCAGACTCTTGCCATAGGCGAAGTTGCCTACAAAGGTCTCGTGGACCGCCGGCAGCAGGTTGGATTGATAGACGATCACGATCGACCAGATCAGCATAAAGAAAGCCGTGATCAGGCGGTTAATGGTAAGTTGCCCCAATCCCGGCATGACCATGGACCATAGAGCCGAGGTCATGGGACATTTCTTGTCCAGGTAATTGATCTCGATGGCATCCAGCTTGAAGGGTTTGATGGCCTCGGCTTCCCGGGCTGCCAGCACATATTGGTTGTTCAGGTCGACTGCAGTGCGATAACTATCCCAGATGGCAAAAAAGTAAACCGGAATATAGATAAGCGTCCACCTGGTATCCAAAACTTGTTTGGCGGGTTCGAAATCCCCAAGGAATGAGTAGAAGATGGCCATATTGATGTGTCCCTGGAGATTGATGAATACCTCCCACACAAAGAGGATATAACCGCGCAAGCGTTTGCCTAGCAGGATATGGCCCAATCCCGGGAACATCATCGACCAGAAGGCCACCACCCAAGGGCTGCGCAGATGCAGTTGGGAGGTCCCCAGGGTGCTGACATAAGCCGTGTAGCGCCGCCCGGTATGGTAATTCTTCAGAGTCATGGTTGACTATCTCCCATTTTTCGTGGTGGTGACAAGGTCCATGGCGGGTCTGGCCGCATCAGTCTTCCGCTTCAGGGCTGGGGACGCGATAAGGCGCTGCGATTCGGCTGGTTCAGCCCGTTTCTCTTCTGCACACATGGAGCGCAAACCAAGGTTTGTGGCCCCTAACAATACAGCTGTTCCCATATACATCAGGGCTGCCAGCCAGAGCCACCCATTAACAATGATTTGTCAGCTTATTATTCGCCATTCCTCCGGCCGTTACTCATAGTGTCGGCGGGACGGGAGCGACCGGGCAAGGTTGTTACATATAGTGGGTGAGAAGCCCACCGAGAATGGACTGGCCAACCACTTGCAGCCAGCCTTGGAGCGCAGCTGGTAACAGGAACGTTTAAGCGTAGGCAGGCGAGGTAACGGGCCGAAAGCCAGAGGCTGAAGGGATAGAGCCCCGAAATATGTGTGGCGGGGAGGCCGATGCCGTCGGTCCGGCAGAAAGCAACATCTTATCGCTCGATAAGGCGAGAACGCTGAGGCTCCTCCGGGGTTGAGTGCAAACTTAATTGCTGGGGACCAGTCCTGAGCACATGAAAACCCCCTTCTATTGGTGTTTGCGGTACATTAATTAGATCATAAGGGGGCTTTTAATTTGCGGCTTTATCGGTACTTCCTTGTATTTCTTCTATATTTTATGAGCTATTTTTCAGTGGTCTCGGACGGTTCTTGTGACACTCGTGACACTGGATTGGGCATAATGATATTTGTTTCTAGGCAGCAGGAGATGCCACCCGTTGCTTCCTGACCTTAAACACGGACAACAAAGCCATGATAATCATGAAGAGGATCTGCAGAGACATGTAGAAAAGCACTTGTGCGCCATCGGCCCAACCGCCGGTAAAACCAGAGATATTTACCCTTTGCAGCACGGAAAACATTTCACTGATGCCGCCGATACCAGTGGCCAAGCCGGTAAGTACCACCAGGACCCATTTGAAAGTGATCCACCCATGTGTGAAAAACCCCCATTTGGTGAAGGACCCATAGATAACACCTTGAACAAGCGTAAACACCGCTGCCGGCAATATCACACTCCTATACACCTGCGGTATCAGTGGTGCAACAACAAGAAAATCGGCTTCGTTCAATTCAAAAAAACATATAAAAGCCAGGGCAAAAAGGCACACTGCCGCACCCAGCCATATACTGACTGATATCATATGGACTACACGCAGCCATTGCAGGTGTTTTTTGGCGGTTATCACGATATCTGCACCTTCTTCCTATATTAATGGTATTGCGCCGCTCACCAACTGGTATCACCTCAGATATATTGTAAAGAAAACTACTACGGGTGTCAAAGTAATTCGGGTGAAAGGCATCTGCGAGCAACGCCATCCTCATCTTGACCGAAAGCAGATGGCAGCCATAGCTTGTTTAACGGGCTTCCGTTAGGCATGACCAAAGGCCCAAGTTTCAGTTATTAGCCGAAATTTGAGCCTTCTTCGCGCGCAAACTTTCTGATTGGCCCCCTTGAGAACCGTTTCCGTGGCACTACTATAAAAAGACGGTTTGCACCAGCAACATATAGACCACGGTTCCCGCACCGATGCTGAGGAGGGTGTTGTTTTTCCAATAATGCAGCACGGCAATGCAGGCGATGGCGATCGTCTCCGGGATCCCAAAGGGTGATTTGGTTACACTGATGCCCTTCAGGGAATATACTACCAACAGACCAATGGCCGAATAGGGTAGTACATTGCCGAGATAGGTGATATAGGGATGACTGCTGTTCTCGCCGGAGAATATGATGAAAGGCTAAAACCTGGTAATAGCAGTTCCCAGGGCGACCATCAGGATTACAAATAAGGTCTGAGTAGGAGTCAAAATCATGATCCGGGCTCCTTGGAAAGTTTATTGCGGAATATAGTGAGCACGGCCAAAATGGCGACCATGGAAGGAATAATAAAATCATTCGGACCGAAGATACCCAGACACACCACGGAACATATCACACCGATAACCGCCGAGGCATGATTCTTGGAAGTCTTCCACTGGCCGAGGAATATTACCACAAAGAGTGCCGTCAACACGAAATCCAGACCTTTGGTATTGAAGGAAACCATATAACCCAACAGCGCGCCAAGAGCTGAGCCAAGCACCCAGTAGATGTGGTTGAGCAGGGTAATGAAGAAATAATACCAGTTCCGGTCCACTCCCTCGGGAGGATCACTGGAACCTACAATGGCGAAGGTCTCATCACACAGGCCAAAGATCAGATACGGTTTGAACTTCCCGGTATCTTTGTACTTGTCCAGAAATGAAATCCCATAAAAGATATGCCGGGCGTTTACTATCAACGTCAACAGCAAAGCCGCTATGGGATTGAACACGGTGGTCAGAAAACCGATGGTGGCATACTGGGCCGAACCGGCAAAGGCCAGCAGGCTAATGAGCGCGGTCCAACCCACTCCATACCCCTTGCTGTTCATCAGAATCCCATAGGCAATGCCCAGGAAAGTGAATCCGGTCAGGACAGGGATGGTATGAGGAAAGGCTGTTTTTAGGGCTGTGGATTTTTCACGCAAACACTTAAACCTCACTAATTCATTAATGGGTGTTTCACAACGGACCACTCAATTCTAATCCATTTTGGCGTTTTGAGGAAGGTGTCACCAGGGATGGTTCGATACCACAGGTGCCACCGGGACTGTCCAAGACCACAATGTTGAGGGTTCTCCAATACGCCCAAAACCACGGAAAAAAGGGGAGGAAGGATTTCACTCAAGCCAGAGAGAAACACAGGGTGGTTTGGAAACTTTGTCACAAAGCAGGATAATTGTGAGTAAAATAGAATCTATAGCAGTGAATTAAATAAGTGGGACTCCGTACGCTTACTCACCTAAAGCGGCAGCGATGGAGAGTAAGCCATTGGGTAGAGCGGGAAACGGTTCTGCCTCCTTTTGGGAAAAGGAGTATCAAGCTATCTACACCAGACAACAACGCCGGGTTTCACTAATAGCTTTGATGGCAAACCTCCTGTCCTTGCAGGGGGTTTTGTTATATTTATCGTTTTCTAAATTGAATCCTGATTTGCTGACGCATTAACAAGTTGGACCCGCGCATGAGCAAAAATCAGTGCAATTCTTACCGAAAGAATAGGGGGGAGGGTTTAATGACAATTGTAAATGAACGGCGCAGTTATCATCTTTTCTTTATTCTCGCAGTATTCTTGTTGGTTGGTTGGATGAGTTTACTGCCACCTGATTCTGTTCATGCTGCCGGTGGCGACATTACCATCTCAGGGGAAGGACTGAACAACCCTGAAGGTGTAATCATTACCCAGGAACAGCTTCGGGGAGAAGAACCGCTAGATGACAGTTATTATTTAGAACAGCAGGATGTAGTCTACAGTACAATTAACACCTGGCCTACCAAGAGC
>JAAYJY010000326.1 GCA_012522705.1 Syntrophomonadaceae bacterium
CGGCGACAATATCCAGATGGCGATCAGCCTGATAACCCCGATCGCGATAGAAGAGGGACTGAGATTCGCGATCCGGGAAGGAGGACGCACGGTAGGTTCCGGAGTTGTAACCGGTATCGAAGCCTGATCCCAGCATACAATACGGCCAAGACGAAACAAATTGACATGTAATCAGGCAATATGATAGATTATTGTAGTATTTTTGCACACAGGATGGGGGTAACGTGGTGAGGGTTGGAATTACATTGGCATGTACAGAGTGCAAACAGCGCAATTATAGAACTACCAAGGACAAGAAAAAGAACACAGAGAAGATGGAAGTTAGAAAGCATTGTAAATTCTGTAATGCTCACACCATTCACAAAGAGACCAAGTAAAGCAGGAGAGTGAACTAAATGGCCAAGGAAAGTGTTTCTCCTAGCAACACCGAAAACGCAAAAAACTGGCTTACGAGTGTAAGGGCATATTTTATCGGTACCTACAATGAGCTAAAAAAGGTGCACTGGCCGAATCGGGTGCAGTTGATTGCCTATACCGGCGTGGTCTTATTATCAGTTACCATCATTGCCATTATTCTATGGATCTTTGATAGTGGGCTTTCCTTTATGCTGAACTGGTTGACCGGGCTGGTTACCTAAGAGGAGATGGTTGAGATATCTACCGAACATAATATGAGTCCAGAAGAATATGGCAATACGGAAGATCCGGCTCCGGAAGAGGAGACTGTTATACCGGAAAGGAAGGGCGATTGGTATGTTGTCCATACCTATTCCGGTTATGAAAACAAGATCAAAGTGGACCTCACCAAGCGGGTCGAATCCATGAACATGCAGGACAAGATCTTCCAAGTTATCATACCCGAGGAACAGGAAGTCGAATATAAGGGTGGCAAGAAGAAGGTCACAACCCGTCGGGTTTTCCCAGGATATGTAATCGTAAACATGATCATGGATGAGGATTCGTGGTATGTCGTTCACCACACCCCCGGAGTTACTGGATTTGTCGGCAGCGGGACCAAACCAATCCCATTGATGGATGAAGAAATCAACAAGATCCTCACCCAAATGGGTTTGATGGGCAAAAAGCCGCGGATTATCAACCTGGAAGTAGGAGAGAACATAAGGGTCAACAGTGGACCGTTCGAGAACTTCGAAGGGGTGGTCAAAGAGGTACTCCAGGACCGGGGCAAGGTCAGGGTAAATATATCCATGTTCGGCAGAGAAACCCCTGTGGAGCTGGATTATGAACAAATAAACAAGATATAAGGAGGTGTGAAAGTGGCCAAAAAAGTGAAGGCCAAGGTAAAGCTGCAGATAGCGGCTGGCAAAGCTACGCCGGCTCCGCCAGTAGGCCCTGCCCTGGGACAACACGGGGTTAACATCATGGGTTTTTGCAAGGAATATAATGCCAAGACGGCCAATCAAACAGGCTATATTGTACCTGTAGAGATAACCATATATGAAGACCGTTCGTTCAGTTTTGAGATTAAGTCGCCCCCGGCTTCTGATCTACTAAAGAAAGCAGCCAATCTGGAAAAGGGTTCGGGCGACCCTAAAATCAAACAGGCCGGTAAGATTTCCCGGACCAAGTTGGTAGAGATAGCAGAGGCCAAGAAAACAGACTTAAATGCGGCCGACCTGGATGCCGCCGTCAGGATGATTGAGGGCACAGCCCGCAGTATGGGTCTGGATATAGTCGACTGAATTTGATTATGCACCAAGCATATAGGTGGGAGGAATAAGATCCGCTTAACCACAAGGAGGATTGTTTTATGAAAAGAGGAAAAGCCTACACGGAAGCGATTGCCAAGATAGACCGCCACAAATTATACGAGCCGACTGATGCTATCAAGTTGGTTAAGGAAACAGCGGCCGCGAAATTTGATGAAACCGTCGAAGCTCATGTAAAATTGGGTGTAGACCCGCGTCATGCTGACCAGCAGGTTAGAGGCACAGTGAGTTTGCCCCATGGAACTGGCAGGACTCTAAAAGTGTTGGTATTTGCCAAAGGAGAAAAATTAAAAGAAGCCGAACAAGCAGGAGCCGACTATGTAGGGGCCGAAGATCTGGCCGAAAAGATTCAGGGGGGGTGGTTCGACTTCGATGTGGCTGTTGCAACCCCCGATATGATGTCGGTGGTGGGCAGACTGGGAAAGATATTAGGTCCCAGAGGATTGATGCCTAATCCCAAAGCAGGCACCGTCACATTCGATATAGAACGCACCATTAAGGAACTTAAGGCCGGGCGGATCGAATTCCGGGTAGATAAAACCTCCATCGTTCATGTACCGATAGGTCGAGTCTCTTTTGATGAACAGAAACTCCAAGACAACCTCAACGCATTTGCCGAGGCGCTTATTAAAGCCAAACCGGCAGCCGCAAAAGGGCAATATATGCGTTCCGTCAATATATGTTCCACAATGGGGCCGGGCATCAAAGTCAATCCCTTGATATTGATGGCCACCAACAAATAGTAGCTCTTACTGAAACTGAAGATTAAAACTGAAGACAGCCGGTGGCTTGAGCCTTAATAATTATATTTGCCCGCTGAGGTTTATTTAGAATAGAAGCTGACATTCTTTAATGGGTTAGCATTTAGACCTCTGCGCGGCTAAGCGTTGGGGTCTTTTGATATTTTCGCTGGTTACCATTAGGCCATAGAAGCCAAGGATTAAGAAAAATAATGCCAAGGGGGTGAGACATGAATGGCGAATATTGAAGAGAAAAAACAGGTGGTCGAAGACATAAAACAGAAGCTGGATGGCACGATGCTGGTTATATGCACCGATTACCGCGGTCTAAATGTTGAGCAGATTACCCAGTTGAGGAACAGTCTGCGGATGCCCGGCGTTGAATACCGGGTATTGAAAAACACCATGTTTCGGTTCGCTTTGCAGCAATGTGGCTATGAGGATATCGCCGCTCAGGTAACCGGACCCAATGCGGTAATATTCAGTAATGACGATCCGGTAGGACCAGCCAAGACCATAACAGAATTTGCTCGCATCAACAAGCAACTGGAAATCAAGATGGGAATACTGGAAGGCAAACATCTGTCTGCCGAGGGGGTAAAGGCTCTGGCCAACCTGCCTTCTCGGGATGTGCTGCTGGGGCAGGTAGTAGGCACAATGCAGGCCCCCATAACTTCATTCGTAAGGGGCTTGAACGCCAACCTTACTGGTCTGGTAAGGGTTTTGGACGGTATTCGGGAGCAGCAACAGGCTGGCTAGAAACGGTGGGCCGGCAGCAGCAAGACAATAGTATTGAAATTAAGAAGGAATAGGGAGGTATTTAATCAATGAGTAAAGTACAGGAAGTAATCGAAATCGTCAAAGGTCTTACGGTACTGGAGCTTTCTGAGTTAGTCAAGGAATTGGAAGAGACCTTTGGTGTTAGTGCGGCTGCCCCGGTGGCTGTAGCTGCCGCTGCTGCTCCAGTGGCTGCTGCTCCGGCTGAAGAGCAGACTGAATTTGATGTCATTCTTACCGCTGCCGGAGATAAGAAGATCAACGTTATCAAAGTCGTCAGAGAGCTGACTGCTCTTGGGCTCAAAGAAGCCAAGGCTTTGGTTGACGAAGCACCCAAACCGGTCAAGGAGAAGGTAACCAAGGAAGAAGCTAATGACGTTAAGGCCAAGTTAGAGGAAGCTGGGGCCAGTGTAGAAATAAAGTAAACAATCATAATCGGAGGGTGTGCATTTTGGCACCCCCTTTTTTTTATGGAAAATTTAAGGCTTATACTATAATATGAGGTATAAAGCGGGAACGAAAGGGGACAATCACATTGAAAAAGCGCTTATTATGCCTCGCCTGCCTTATGACGCTAATGATCTGGGCATTACCCTGTCAGGCAGCTAGCCCAGTTGAGTGGCAACTGGAATGGATGGAAACCGGAGAGTTGAGGGAAACGGCCAGGATTCCAGGGTATGTTACTGAAGTCCCTGCTGGCAAGGAATGGAGCCGTGTCCAGGAGAATGATGACGTGGTTTATTATCGTAACGTTCAAGGCTGGTCCGAATATCAATCCTATGATGATGGATTACCCTTAATAATTAATGAAAACAAAAACATCCTGTACAGTTTAACCACAATAGAGACTGACCCCCAATTCCGTGGGGATTGGTTCCAACAAATTGCAGGGGCCAATGAACTACAATTAACTATTGAGGTGCCGGGTTTCATCGTTACCAGCACCGCTGACCAGCGGAATGATCTTCTTTCAAGCTGGTTTTTTGCCCAGGGGACAGACCTGGGCAGTGAGGGTCTTATTCTCAAAGTGGTGCGCGTTGACGGCTTGGTATTGGGGATGGGAATAGTAACTATAGGGATTATCCTGGCAGTGCTCATATTCTATAGACGACTAAAAAGAGCACAGCAGATAATCGCCGAGACGTTCGCTATGCCTCCGAAGGATGACAGTCAAACCGAGGAAGGCTCTAAATAACTGCCGATGAAAAGACGGATAAAATAAAGAGCAATTTTCTTGACTAGGCAAGATGGCTATGCTAAAATCAATAATTGCCATTATAGTGGTATAGAATGCTATAGGCTCGATATATATGTTTCTCTTAAAAGCGAGGTTTTAGGTTAGCCCCGCTTTTATAACGTTGGCTAATTATGCAAAGGGGTGGTTTGATGGCTCATGTTGAACAATATGGGAGTACTGAGAGGCTTACTTATTCTCAAATCAAAGAGGTAATAGAGCTGCCCAATCTAATTCAGATTCAGTTGAGTTCTTACGAGTGGTTCTTGAACGAGGGTTTGCGGACAGCCTTACAGGAAGTTTTCCCCATATCAGATTTCAGCGGGAATCTGGAACTTGATTTTGTTGATTATAGCCGCGGTGAACCCAAATACTCAGTGCTGGAGTGCAAAGAGCGTGATGTTAGTTATCAGGCACCACTAAAATTGAAAGTACGCTTGACCGATAAGGAAAACGGCGAAATTAAGGAATCAGAAGTATATATGGGGGACCTCCCACTGATGACCGAAAACGGTACTTTTATAATAAACGGGGCGGAGAGAGTGGTGGTTAGCCAGTTGGTAAAATCACCTGGGGTATACTTCAATGAGAAATTGGATTTGGCCGGGCATTCGTTGTTTGGAGCCACCGTGATTCCTAACCGTGGGGCTTGGTTCGAACTGGAAATGGATAGTGCTGGGATTATATACACCCGTATCGATAAAACCAGAAAGATACCGGTTACAGTTCTATTGCGCTGCCTGGGTTATGAGACCAATGAGACGATCCTGGAATTGTATCAGGAACACGACGCTATCAAACGTACCTTGGAGAAGGATACCACCGCCAATAAGAAAGAGGCCCTGATTGAGTTTTATCGTCGCCTGCGCCCGGGCGAAATGGCTACCGAGGATGCTGCCCAGCAACTGCTGAAAAACCTGTTCTTTGATCCACGTCGTTATGACATGGCAGTAGTGGGGAGATACAAGGTCAATAAGAAACTGGGGCTCGATATCCCAGAGGAAACCCGTTATCTGACAGCCGATGATATAAAGGCCACCATCGTCTATATACTGAAACTTTTGGACGGAGAAGGCAAAACGGACGTAATTGACCATCTGGGCAACCGCCGTCTGCGTTCCATAGGTGAACTCCTGCAGAATCAGTTCCGGACCGGTCTGGTTCGCATGGAACGGGTGGTTAGGGAGCGAATGAGTATTCACGACGTGGAGACCCTCACACCACAGGTACTTATTAATATCAGGCCTATTACCGCAGCCGTCAAAGAGTTTTTTGGCAGTTCGCAACTTTCCCAGTTCATGGATCAGACTAATCCTCTGGCTGAACTCACCCATAAGAGACGGTTGAGCGCCCTGGGCCCGGGCGGGTTGACCCGCGAAAGGGCTGGATTTCAGGTCCGCGATGTGCACCATTCCCATTATGGCCGGGTATGCCCGATTGAAACGCCAGAAGGCCCCAACATTGGATTGATTGGCTCCTTGGCGACGTTTGGCCGGGTCAATGACTTCGGTTTTATCGAAACCCCTTATCGCAGAGTTGATAAGAAGGCCGGGCGGGTAACCAACGAAATAGCATATCTCACCGCCGACGAAGAAGATGAGTTCTATGTTGCTCAGGCCAATGCCCCTCTTGATGAGGATGGTTATTTTCGGGATGACCGGGTAGAAGTGCGCTATTTTGAAGAGATACTGGAACTACCAGTCAATCAGGTCGATTATATGGACGTGTCACCCAAACAAGTGTTCAGTGTAGCTACTTCACTGATACCGTTTTTGGAGAATGATGATGCCAACCGAGCCTTGATGGGTGCCAATATGCAGCGGCAGGCTGTGCCTGTTATCAAGACCGAGTCCCCCATAATAGGAACGGGGTTGGAACATAAAGCAGCCAAGGACTCTGGAGCCGTAGTAATAGCCCGCAAGGCGGGAGTTGTGAAGAAAGTGAGTGCCTCGCGAATACTACTGGAGACTGATGATGGTCATACCATAACCTACCCATTGCTGAAGTTTATGCGGTCCAACCAAGGCACTTGTTACAATCAGAGGCCCATAGTAAAAGCAGGACAACGTATCGAAGCTGATACAATCATTGCCGATGGTCCCAGCACTGAAAATGGCGAGCTGGCCTTGGGCAGAAACGTCCTTGTGGCGTTCATGCCATGGGAAGGCTACAATTACGAAGATGCGATCCTGATTTCTGAAAAGATTGTCAAAGAGGATGTGTTTACGTCCATTCATATAGAGGAATACGAATGTGAAGCCCGGGACACCAAACTGGGGCCGGAGGAGATAACCCGTGATATCCCCAATGTGTCGGAAGAAATGCTTAAAAACCTGGATGATCAAGGTGTCATTCGGGTTGGGGCTGAGGTAAGGCCAGATGATATCCTGGTCGGCAAGGTGACCCCCAAGGGGGAAACTGAACTGACCCCGGAAGAGCGTCTGCTCCGTGCGATATTTGGGGAGAAGGCCCGGGAAGTCCGTGATTCTTCGTTGCGCGTTCCTCACGGCGAAGCCGGCAAGATAGTAGCCGTAAAACGTTTCTCCCGTGAGCAAGGGGACGAATTGCCACCGGGTGTGAACCGTTTGGTGCGGGTATATATAGCTCAAAAGCGCAAGATATCGGAAGGTGACAAGATGGCTGGGCGTCATGGAAATAAGGGTGTGATATCCAGGATTTTGCCTGAGGAGGATATGCCTTTCCTTAATGATGGAACCCCGGTTCAGATCGTTCTAAACCCATTGGGGGTACCATCCCGAATGAACATAGGTCAGATACTGGAATGTCATATGGGATGGGTGGCCAAAGAACTGGGTTATAAGATTGCCACTCCGATTTTTGATGGGGCAACCGAAGAAGATATCAATGACCTCCGGGAGCAGGCCAATTTCCCCCTGAGCGGTAAGGCCCGCCTCAGGGATGGACGCACCGGAGAACCGTTTGACAATGAGGTTACCGTCGGATATTTGTACATGCTGAAACTAGCCCATCTGGTCGATGACAAGATTCATGCACGTTCAATCGGACCCTACTCACTGGTTACACAGCAGCCCTTGGGCGGAAAGGCCCAGTTCGGTGGCCAGCGTTTCGGCGAGATGGAGGTATGGGCACTGGAAGCTTATGGTGCAGCTTACACCTTGCAGGAAATATTAACGGTAAAATCCGATGATGTGGTAGGGCGTTTGAAGACATATGAGTCGATCGTAAAGGGGGACAACATCCCTGAACCGGGCGTGCCGGAGGGATTCAAGGTATTGATCAAGGAGTTGCAGAGCCTGGCTTTGGACATTAGGATGTTGGGAGCTGACAATAGCGAAATCCAGATCAGGGATGATGACCTCGATATAAATGAACAGGAAAAGGCGCGGGAGCTGGGAATGGACTTGCCCGAGGTGGCCTTTAGTGCAGGAGGCAATGTCGGCAAGGCCTTAGGTAAACAAATTGAGGATGATGATTACGGAGTTGCGGAAGAAGATGAAGATGTAAACGTCGACGAGAGTGAACTGGCCGCCGACGGTAATTAGCAAGTAAACGATTCACTTTTGCTGGTTGGAGATTGAAGCAGCCGTTAGAAGGGAGAGTATGATTTGTCAGACATAAATAATTTCGAGCGGATCAAAATATCCCTAGCCTCCCCTGAACAAATACGCTCTTGGAGCAGCGGAGAAGTAAAAAAGCCGGAGACCATCAATTATAGAACCCTGCGCCCTGAGAAGGAAGGCTTGTTTTGCGAGAAGATATTTGGCCCGGTCAAGGACTGGGAATGTCACTGTGGAAAATACAAGCGAGTACGTCATCGTGGTATAGTATGTGATCGCTGCGGGGTCGAGGTAACTACCTCCAAGGTGCGTAGAGAACGTATGGGTCATATCGAACTTGCGGCCCCAGTCTGCCACATCTGGTATCTCAAGGGTATACCCAGTCGGATGGGTCTCCTTCTGGATATGTCACCCAAGGTACTGGAAAAGGTAATATATTTTGTGAACTACATCGTCATTGCCCCTGGGGATACACCGTTGCTAAAGAAGCAACTCTTGAACGAGCGGGAATATCGCGAAAACCGGGAGAGATATGGAGATGCGTTCATAGCTTCGATTGGTGCCGAAGCCGTTAAGGAACTATTGATGGAAGTTGACTTGGAGACAATGTCCCAGGAATTGAAAGGAGAAATCAACACAACCACGGGACAACGAAAAGGACGGGCTATCAAGCGTTTAGAAGTCACCGAATCGTTCCGCTTATCCACCAATAATCCAGAATGGATGATTTTGGATGTCCTGCCCGTAATTCCTCCGGAACTCCGGCCGATGGTCCAACTTGATGGCGGACGTTTTGCTACTTCAGATCTCAATGATTTGTACCGCCGGGTAATTAACCGCAATAATCGTCTGAAGAGACTATTGGATCTGGGAGCTCCGGATATCATAGTGCGGAATGAGAAACGCATGCTGCAAGAAGCGGTCGATGCGCTTGTTGACAACGGACGCCGGGGCCGACCTGTTACGGGACCGGGCAATCGGCCGCTGAAATCGCTCAGCGATATGTTGAAGGGCAAACAAGGACGCTTTAGGCAAAACCTGCTCGGCAAGCGGGTCGACTACTCGGGCCGGTCAGTCATCGTGGCGGGGCCGCAGTTGAAAATGCATCAGTGTGGTCTGCCCAAAGAAATGGCCTTGGAACTGTTTAAGCCTTTCGTTATGAAGAAACTGGTTGACCGGGGTATTGCCTCCAATATCAAGAGCGCCAAGAAGATGGTAGAAAGAGGACGGGAGGAAGTCTGGGATATACTTGACGGGGTTATTAAGGAGCATCCAGTATTGCTCAACCGTGCCCCTACCCTGCACCGTCTGGGCATACAAGCATTTGAGCCGGTTTTGGTAGTAGGTCGGGCTCTACAGATACATCCCTTGGTATGTACTGCTTATAACGCTGACTTTGATGGTGACCAGATGGCGGTGCATGTCCCCTTATCCGCCGAGGCTCAGGCAGAATGTCGTTTATTGATGCTGGCTAGCAACAATATCCTCAATCCCAAAGATGGGAAACCGGTTTGTACACCTACCCAGGATATTGTCATAGGCATCTACTATCTGACCTACATGGATAGCCGTAAGGCACCCGATGAACGGTCAATTAGGGCTTTCAGTTCCACAGCTGAGGCTCAGATGGCTTATGAAATGGGGGGGATAGGTTTGCACGACCCCATTAAGGTTAGAATGATGCTACCGCAAAAGACAACCGGGCAACTGAAACATTCTGAAGAGCAACCGGATGGCATGGTGACTGTGGAGACTTCGGTTGGAAGAGTGATTTTCAATGAGATCATCCCTGACAGTATGGGATATTATAATGAAGTCATCGACAAGAAAAAGATGGGCAACGTAGTGTACGAAGCTTATCGTATGGAGGGTAACGCCAAGACGGCTGAAATGCTTGATGGCATCAAGCGGCTGGGCTATAAATACTCCACCAAGGCTGGAATCAGTGTTGGGGTAACCGATTTCGAAACGCCTCCTGAGAAAGCTGAGATATTAGCTGAAGCAGACAAAGATGTCGATTCAATCGAAAACGACTTCCAAGTAGGGCTGATCAACGAAGATGAAAGACACAATCAGGTAGTGGAAGTTTGGAGCCAGGCTACCGACGATGTTACAGAGGCTCTGAAGAAGCATTTGGATGAATCCAACCCAGTGTATATGATGGCTACTTCCGGGGCCCGCGGGAACTTCCAGCAAATACGGCAGCTGGCTGGGATGAGGGGGATGATGGCTGATCCGTCCGGGAAGATCATAGACTTGCCCATAAAGGCGAATTTCCGTGAGGGATTGACAGTTTTGGAGTATTTCATTTCGACCCATGGTGCCCGTAAGGGATTAGCAGATACTGCTCTCCGCACTGCCGACTCGGGGTATCTGACCCGCCGTCTGGTGGACGTATCCCAGGATGTGATCGTGCGCGAGTACGACTGCGAATCGGCGGAAGGGATCTGGGTGGAGAGGATTATGGAAGGCTCTCAGCTGATTGAACCGCTTAACCAGAGGATTATCGGACGGGTATCGGTTGATACCATATACCATCCGGAAAGCGGAGAGGTTGTGGTGGAAGAAAACCAGATGATTGATGATGATAGCGGCTCTCTTATTGAGAAGCTGGGCATTGAACGGGTCAAGATCCGAACCACCCTCACCTGTAAAACAAAACATGGGGTCTGCACCAAGTGTTACGGCCGCAACCTGGCTACCGGCTATGATGTTGAGATCGGCGAAGCGGTTGGAACTTTGGCGGCCCAGTCGATTGGTGAACCGGGAACCCAGTTGACCATGCGCACCTTCCATACAGGTGGTGTGGCCGGTGAGGACATAACCCGCGGTCTTCCCCGGGTGGAGGAACTTTTCGAAGTGCGCAAGCCCAAAGGCCAGGCGGTTGTGGCCGAAGCCTCGGGGAAAGTGCGGTTTGGCGAAAACAAGGGCCGCCGGGAAGTCGAGGTTCTAGGTGAGAATGATGAGATTCTAGGTGCATATCCAGTCCATTACGGATCGCGCTTGAAAATACGCGAAGGGGATATGGTTGAAATCGGCGATGCCCTGACCGAAGGCCCCCTCAACCCTCACGATATATTGAAGACCCAGGGTCTGCAGGCAGTGCAGAGATATATCCTACAGGAAGTCCAAAAGGTGTATAGGTCCCAAGGGGTTGACATCAGTGATAAGCATATCGAGATAATGATACGGCAGATGCTCAAGAAGGTCCGGATTGAAGACTCCGGGGATACCACCATGTTGCCCGGGGCATTTATCGATATATCCTTCTTCGAGGAAGAGAACCTTAAAGTCGTTCAAGAAGGCGGTCTGCCTGCGGTATGCTCACCCATGTTGCTTGGCATCACCAAAGCCTCACTGAATACGGATTCCTTCCTGTCGGCAGCGTCGTTCCAGGAGACCACGAAGGTACTGACGGAAGCGGCTATTAAGGGTAAAATTGATAATCTCATCGGCTTAAAGGAAAATGTTATTATCGGCAAACTGATCCCGGCGGGGACGGGTTATTCGATATACCGCGACATCAAGGTGGAAGAGAATCCCGAATATGCCGAGATTCAATAAAGTGAGATTCAAAAAATGCGTATGCAGCTAAAATCATTTGACTGCGGGAGGCCTTGGTGCTAAAATACTAAGGCGTGCGAAAAACTGAGTTATACCGTCATATGCCGCTTTCGTGTTCAAAGGGAGGTAGCAGATTGTTACTGGAGGAGATTGAGAACAGCAAGAAAGTTGTTGGCAGCAAGCAGGTTAGAAAGGCGGTTACCAAAGGCGCGGCCAGAGCAGTCTATCTGGCAAAGGATGCTGAACCTCACATTACCAAGCCGCTGCTCGATATTTGCCGTCAGCATGAGGTAAATGCGGGGATGATCAATACCATGAGTGAGTTAGGCCAGGCTTGCGGAATTGAGGTTGGTACAGCAGCCGTTGCATTGTTGAAAGAGTGAGCATTTTCAGGGAAGGAGGTGCAGAAATGCCAACGATTAACCAGCTGATTAGAAAGGGACGTCAAGAAGAAGAAAAGAAGTCTACCGCACCTGCCCTAAAAAGTTGTCCCCAAAAAAGAGGGGTGTGTACCCGTGTTTATACAACCACCCCCAAAAAACCGAACTCGGCACTGCGAAAGATCGCCAGGGTTAGGTTGACCAACCAGATTGAGGTGACTTCGTATATCCCGGGGATAGGACACAATTTGCAGGAGCATTCGGTAGTGCTGATCAGGGGTGGTAGGGTGAAAGACCTGCCTGGCGTAAGATACCATATTATAAGAGGCAGTCTGGATACTGCTGGTGTGCAGAAACGCAACCAGGGCAGATCGAAATATGGGACCAAGAGACCCAAGAAGAAGTAGAAGGGAGTCAAGTCATGCCAAGAAAAGGACCTGTTCCCAAGAGAGATGTCTTACCGGACCCCATCTATAACAGCAAGATATTTACCAAGTTGGTTAATCAAGTGATGTGGGACGGTAAAAAAAGTCTTGCGGAAAGAATCTGCTATGATGCTTTTGACCGGATTGAGCAGAGAACCGGGAAAAGCCCCATGCAGGTGTTTGAAGAGGCCATGAAAAATATAACCCCGGTGCTCGAGGTTAAAGCCCGCCGCGTCGGTGGAGCCAACTACCAGGTTCCAATTGAAGTTCGAGCGGACCGAAGGCAAACCCTGGCTATCCGTTGGTTGGTGGGGTATACCCGTAAGCGGGGCGAGAAGACTATGGCCGAGCGGTTGGCCGGCGAGATTATGGATGCTGCCAACAGTACCGGTGCATCAGTAAAGAAGAGAGAAGATACACACAAAATGGCTGATGCCAATAAAGCTTTTGCTCATTATCGCTGGTAAGAAGCGAGGAGAGATTCCATGGCCCACAGGATTGACCTTAGTTCTATCCGCAACATAGGCATCATGGCCCATATAGATGCTGGGAAGACCACCACAACCGAGAGAATGCTCTTCTATACTGGTAGGGTTCATCGGATGGGGGAAGTCGATAAAGGCACCGCTACCATGGATTGGATGACTCAGGAACAAGAACGGGGCATAACCATTACCTCGGCGGCTACCGCCTGCTATTGGCGGGATTACACCATAAATATTATCGATACGCCCGGCCATGTGGACTTCACAGCTGAGGTTGAACGGTCACTCAGGATACTCGACGGTGCAATTGGAATATTCTCCGCAGTCGAAGGTGTGCAGCCCCAATCAGAAACTGTGTGGAGGCAAGCAGACCGCTACGGGGTTCCAAGGATCGCGTTTGTTAACAAGATGGATCGGATTGGGGCCGATTTTGCAAGGGTCGTCAAAATGATCAACCAGCAACTGGGCAGTCATGCGGTAGTAATCCAGTTGCCACTGGGGAGCGAAGACTCATTCACTGGCATCATAGACGTCATCCAGTCGCGGGCCCATGTTTATGGAGAGGGTATTGGAGACAAATTCTTGGACCGGCCATTGGATGAAAAGGAATATATAGAAGCCGAAGCCTTCCGGGAGAAATTGATTGAAAAGCTCTCTGAAGTTGATGATACCATCCTTGAAAAATACCTGGAGGGCAATCGGATCTCCGCGGAAGACATCAAAAGTTCTTTGAGAAAACAAACCATAGCCAATTCATTAGTTCCGGTATTATGCGGTTCATCATTTAAGAACAAAGGTGTGCAAATGCTGCTGGATGCCGTGGTCGACTACTTGCCTTCGCCATTGGACATTCCACCTATAATCGGAACCGACTTGGAAACCGGACAGGAGGAAGCAGTTTCAACAGATCTGGATGCGCCTTTTTGTGCCTTGGCTTGCAAGGTGGCGACTGATGCATATGACGGTAAATTGACCTAGTTCCGCATCTATGCTGGACGTGTCCAGGTAGGAACC
>JAAYJY010000327.1 GCA_012522705.1 Syntrophomonadaceae bacterium
CCGCATGGCAGTGTAAATAAATGCTTGTTAGATTGAATATAGACATTCATAGTATGCTTTTTGGTTAAGAAAAGCAGTTATCGTTGGAATATGGCATCGGTGGAGCGATTTTCTGAGCTTTTGGAGACGCTAAACCAGTCGATGATAGCTGAAAATAGCGAGATAATTTTTAAGCCGGGTTTATACTCGGCTTTTCTTATGGAAGCCTAATGGAAGCCCATGTAATAACAGCAAATGACTACACGGCAAGGAGGTGAATCAGATTAATACCGAAGTATTTGTATTTGAGATTCTGGCTTTGCTTATCGGTTTGGGTATCGGTTATTGGGTACGCAGAAATATGGCCGAGAGCAAATTGGGAAGTGCCGAGGAACAAGCCGCCCGCACCATCGAGGAGGCTGTAAAGGAAGGTGAAGCCAGGAAGAAGGAACTGTTGCTGGAAGCCAAAGACGAGATCCACCAGAGTCGTCAGGAAGCGGAAAAGGATCAGCGGGACAGGCGCAGAGATCTTGACCGACTGGAAAGAAGGATCCTGCAAAAAGAGGAACTAGTAGATAAGAAAACCGAGAACATGGAGAAGAAGGAACATATCCTGCTGCAAAAAGAGAAGGATGTCGACAAGTCGCAGGAGGATGTAAAGATGGTCCTGACCCAGCAGTTAAAGGAATTGGAAAGGCTGTCGGGACTGACCAGCGAGGCGGCCAAGGAGTTGCTGCTGGCTAATGTAGAAAATGAGATCCGGCAGGAAACTGCTATTATGATCAGAAATTTAGAAGGCGAAGCCAAGGAAGAGGCGGACAAGAAAGCCAAAAATATAATCTCCCTGGCTATTCAGAAATGTGCTGCAGACGTTGTATCGGAAACTACTGTTTCCGTGGTAGCTCTGCCCAATGATGAAATGAAAGGGCGGATCATTGGCCGTGAAGGCCGTAATATCAGAACATTTGAGACTCTTTCAGGAGTCGACCTGATAATTGACGATACCCCGGAAGCAGTTATCCTGTCCTCCTTCGACCCGGTGCGGCGGGAAATTGCCCGGGTCGCCCTTGAAAACCTGGTATCGGATGGGAGGATCCATCCCGCCCGTATCGAGGAAATGATCGATAAATCCAAGACCCAGATCGATCAGCAACTAAGGGAACTGGGGGAACAAGCCGCCTTTGACGTCGGTGTGCACGGGTTGCATCCAGAGTTGATCAGACTGCTGGGGCGCCTAAAATACCGGACCAGTTACGGGCAGAATGTGCTGAAGCATTCCATCGAGGTATCACACCTGGCAGGAATCATGGCCGCTGAATTGGACGTGGACATTGTGCTCGCCAAACGGGCCGGATTGCTGCACGACATAGGCAAAGCAGTCGACCACGAGGTAGTTGGACCTCACGTAGAGATAGGGGTCGATTTAGCCAAGAAGTACCGGGAAACCAAGGAGGTAATCCATGGCATCGAAGCTCATCATGGGGATATTGAACCGCAGACTATAGAAGCTGTACTGGTTCAAGCTGCTGATGCCATCTCCGCCTCTCGCCCAGGAGCCCGCCGTGAGACACTGGAGTCTTACATCAAGAGGCTGGAGAAACTGGAAAACCTGGCCAACGGTTTTGATGGCGTTGACAAATCCTTTGCCATCCAAGCGGGCCGGGAGATAAGGATCATGGTTAAACCCGAACAGATAGATGACCTGGGCACGATAACCCTGGTTAAGAATATAGCTCGCCAAATCGAACAGGAACTGGATTACCCAGGACAAATAAAGGTAATAGTTATCAGGGAGACTAGATCGGTGGAATTGGCCAAATAAAGTCCAAATCAGGTAAAATTCAGATTGTCAGGCCCGTCGGAGAGTGTGTTATACTCATCGACGGGTCTATTCATTAACAGGGGACTGGAAAACGGCCTCACCCGCGCGGCCATTAAATTGTAAAGACTTGCTCGAGGGTATGCATAATATATTGGCGGACGTTAAGGGATAGCTAGTATATTAATGTATACCCCATAGCGGCAAATTGGGCTGTTTCAGTGGCCTGGCACCTGCCCGCGACGGTGAATAACCAATCTAACTCTTAATATGGTTTAATTTACATGGGTCAGAAAGCAGGAAAACAGGCCGTTCTTCCTGAAATTCTAAGTTATTTTGAGAAAAGGAGACGATATTTTTATGGAGATGGAGTCTGGTTTGGATGCGCTGGTGTCGGCTTTTTTACGCCATGTCGAACTTAGCGCGGTAAAATATGATTCTGTGCGGGATATCATTAAAATAGAGGTTGCATTGAATACTAGTCTGACGTTACAAGAGGGCAACCGCTTTATCGATGAATGCCAAAAAAGCATGGCTCTTTTCTACCGGATGAAAAAATTGGATCCGATACATATTAGTCTGAAACTGATCGATCACGCCGGCATCACCATATTAAGGCTGTATCGCGACAGTCAAACCCTGGTCGAAGAAGAGATGGAACTCTTCATCCATTTGCTGAGGCAAAAATTTGCATCATGGCTGATAAGAGACGATAATGATATGGTTACTGCTACTTTCCTGAACGGAGATGAGAAAAAGCAGGTTTTGAATAAAATCAAATCTGGAAAGGAATCCTTTCATAACTTTTTTGTCTATCGCGATCAGGGCCGGGTGTTTGTCTTCAACCGTTGATTTGGAGGTACTTGTCAGTTGAATATTCTATTCATTGGGGATATCGTCGGGCGTCCCGGTCGGGCCATCATTAAGGGGCTATTGCCCCGACTGCAACAGGAGAACAATATTGATTTTACCATTGCCAATGCAGAAAATGCAGCCGGCGGACGAGGCCTGACCAGTGATGTGAAGGATGAACTGCTGGGTGCCGGCATAGATGTGCTGACCATGGGTAACCATGTTTGGGACAATAAAAACATCTTCAGCTTTATCGACGATGAGCCCCGCCTGATACGGCCGGCCAACTATCCCGGTCCCTGTCCCGGACAAGGCTATCATGTCTACCAGGTCGGCTTCAACCAGAGGATAGCGGTAATAAATGTCTCCGGCCGCATGTTCCTGCCCCCGCTGGACTGTCCCTTTCAGGCAGTCCGCGATATTCTGAGAGATCTTGGTGATTCCCCTGACTACATCTTAATCGATGTTCATGCCGAGGCTACGTCGGAAAAACTGGCCATGGGGTACCATTTTGACGGTCAGGTATCAGCCGTCTTGGGCACTCATACCCACATTCAGACCTCTGACGAGAGAATCCTGCCCAACGGCACCGCCTATATAACCGACCTGGGAATGACTGGGCCGAGCCACTCGGTTTTGGGAATGGAGATCAACCCCATCATAGAGAAATTTTTGACCGGACGCCCGGCCAGATTCGAAGTAGCCGGGGGTCCGGCGCAGATGCAAGGAGTTATTATTGAATTGGATGAACATAGGGGGCGAGCCATCTGCATCAAGAGAATCTCCTTGGCGATGGAATGATTGTTACCATTATAATGAAAATATGCCATTGTTATAAATAAAAAAGAGGAATTAGTGAATATACTCCGAATATACTTTTGTAGAGCAACCTTTTTCAATTTGCATTACGAAAGCTTTTTTATTGAAGGAGGCCCATTACATGGAAGTATTGAAAGTATCAGCTAAATCCAGTCCGAATTCGGTTGCAGGCGCCTTAGCCGGAGTGCTTCGGGAAAAAGGAGCGGCAGAGATCCAGGCGATCGGTGCGGGGGCGATCAATCAGTCCATCAAAGCCATAGCCATAGCCCGTGGGTTTGTGGCACCCAGCGGAATGGACTTGATTTGCATCCCGGCTTTCACCGATATCATCATTGATAACGAAGAAAGGACCGCCATCAAACTGATCGTTGAACCCAGGTAAGCCGTCATCCTTTGTGATAATAAATTACCGCTGTAACGCAAAACCTGCTGGTGAAGCAGGTTTTTTGCTATGCCCGTTACGGGAAAACCGAAAGGAGATCAATCAGTGTATTTGATAGATTTGCATTGTGACACCATTTCCCATCTTTACAAAACCGGAGCCGCACTTAGGTCCAACCAGGCTCAATACGATCTCGTTAGGGCCCGGGCGGCCGGCGTGAGTCTTCAGTTTTTTGCCATGTTCACCCGGCCCGCGGAAAGCAACACCTGTTTGCGCGAGGTCTTGAAACAACTGGATCGCTATTGGCTGGAAATCGATAATAACAGTACCGAACTATACCCGATACTCCAGCGGAATGATCTCAGCAACGCCCAAAGCCAGGATAAAATCGGCTGTTTGCTGCACCTGGAAGGAGCCGAATGCCTGGGTGGCGATCTGGAGATATTGAGGGTCTTGCAGCGCAGCGGACTGCGCAGCATGGGCCTGACCTGGAATGACCGCAACCTGTTGGCGGATGGGGGAGGGGAAGGAGCCCGCGCCGGAGGACTGAGCCGTAAAGGGCGCCAAACTATTCAAGAAATGGACCGGTTAGGCATCCTTTTGGATCTGGCCCATATCTCGACTGCTTCTTACTACCAGGCTTTGGAACTCTACCCCAAACCAGTCCTGGTCACCCATGCCAATGCCCGGGCCCTTTGTCCCCACTGGCGCAATCTGGATGACGAGCAGCTTAAAGCCCTGGCTCAAAAAGGAGGGGTGGTGGGCATAACCCAGGTGAACGACTTCATTAAAGAGGGTGGCTTCGCGACCATCGAAGATATGCTCGATCATATAGTCTATATTTCCGATCTGGTGGGAGTGGAACACGTAGGCCTGGGTTCGGATTTTGACGGGGCCGATGACATGGTTTTGGAGGAAGTAAGCCAATACGCCAGGATGCCAGATTTGTTAGCCCGCAGAGGATTCGCGCTTCGCGAAATAGAAATGATTCTGGGCGGGAATGCGGTGCGAGTCATAACCGCAGTACTGCCTGAAGGGATCATCGGAAAGGATTAGATTTTCATGTACGATCTGCATGTGCATACTACTGCATCAGATGGGATACTGACGCCAGCCGAGGTGGTCTCTATGGCGGTTGATTGCGGGCTGGATGGTCTGGCCATAACCGACCATGACACCCTGGATGGGATCGCTCCAGCCCAAAAGTTTATCCGAGAGCACCAAATAAAACTGGATTTAATCCCAGGCATCGAACTAAATACCGATCATGGAGACGACGAAGTACACATCCTGGGCTACTTTATCGCTGACCCGGAAGGACGGATAGCGGACCACCTGGTTCACATCAGAAGGGAACGATGGATCAGAGCTGAAAAAATGGTAGCCCGGCTCAACCAACTAGGTATACCTGTAACCATGGATGATGTGCAGCGCATGGCCGGCGGAAAGCTAATTGGCCGACCCCACATCGCCCGGGCTTTGATTGAACAAGGATGGGCGGCCACAGAGGAGGAGGCGTTCGACAAATACATAGACCACGGCCGCCCCGCTTATGTCCGCCGGTATAAATTTGCTCCCGCAGAAGCCATAAGACTGATAAAAAGCGCCGGAGGCATCAGCGTATTGGCCCATCCTGGCTTGATAAGGGATCGGGCTAAAATTGGGCAGATCATCGCCATGGGGATAGAAGGTTTGGAGATCTGTTACCCCGAACATCAACCGGCCCAGGTGGAACAATTCACGGCGTTGGCCCGGAACCACCGTTTGCTGATTACCGGCGGGTCTGATTTTCATGGTACCGGTGC
>JAAYJY010000328.1 GCA_012522705.1 Syntrophomonadaceae bacterium
AAATCAATTTAGAGGGTATAATCCCTCTTATTTACTGATGGTGCCAGAGGTGGGACGCGAACCCACACGCACTAGGCACACGATTTTGAGTCGCGCTCGTCTGCCAATTCCGACTCTCTGGCTTATGAAATTACCGCGCCAGTGATGACGCAAGCATTATTATAAATTGCGGCGGCAATCTTGTCAAGGCGGGCGGAGCAGGGTGATACAAGCCATCACAACCTGCTTGTAAGGTCAAGTAAACTGGGGTCGGCTGGAGAAGGGCAAAGACAGCAAAGGTCAATTCAGCCTATCCCGGTCGTTTATAAACCCCTCCAAAAACGATATAATAAGGCAGGGCAGGGATATGACGCACTGCCTTTTGATTGACTCGAAATATTGAAGTTTTAAGGGGATGTAGGAATGCCTGACAAGAGGATCATGTTGCTGGACGGGAACAGCCTGCTGTTCCGGGCTTTTTATGCTTTGCCGCTGCTGCAGACCCGGGATGGGGTCTATACCAACGCCGTCTATGGTTTTCTTACCATGCTCAACCGGGTGGTGCGGGAACTGCAGCCTACCCACATCTTGGTGGCTTTCGACCGCGACCGGGTCACCTTCCGCAATGAGACCTTTGCCGATTACAAGGCCACCCGTAAGGAGACGCCCACTGAATTGGGCGGCCAGTTCGCCCTGATACGGGAAGTGCTGGAGGGCATGAATATCGACTACCTGGAGATGCAGGGTTTCGAGGCCGACGACATCATCGGCACCCTGAGCCTGAAAGCGGAGAAGGACGGCCTCGACTGCATCATCGTTACCGGCGACAATGACAGCCTGCAGCTGGTATCGGAGTGCACCCACGTCTACATGACCAAAAAGGGCATCACCGAGATGGAAATATACGACCCCGCCAAGGTCAAGGAAAAATGGGAAGTCGAGCCGGAGCAGATGATCGAGATCAAAGCCCTGATGGGCGACAGCTCCGACAACATACCCGGGGTGCCCGGAGTGGGCCCCAAAACCGCCATCAAGCTGATAAAAGAATATGGCAGCCTGGAGAATCTCTACGAACACCTGGACCAGGTCAAGGGCAAGAAAGTGGTGGAAAACCTGACCAATTATAAGGATCAGGCTTTCATGAGCCGCGATCTGGCCACTATTGTCCGGCACATGCAAATAGACTGTGATTTGGACGATTATGCGGTCAAGGAGGTCAACCGCGCCGAATTGATCCCGCTCTACCAGCGGCTGCAGTTCAACAATTTGCTGAATGCCCTGCAGGAAACTGCCCCGGCCAATGTGGAGGCGGCAGATGAAGTGGAAGCTTGCCAACTGACCGATCAGTGGCAGGTAGAAGCAATGGTGCAGAGCTTGGATGCCGCCCAGGGAATCAGCATCCACCTGGAGGCTGACTATCACCATCCCATGTGGGCCAAAATCGAGAAGATATTCATTGTCGGACCCGAGCAGGTTTACTACCTGGATGTGACCGAGGGGGGCGGGGGCAGGCTGCAATGGCTCAAGCCGCTGCTGGAAGACCCGGCTATGCCCAAATACATGCATAACGTCAAGTTTGCCCAGGTCCTGCTGCTGCGACACGACATTCGTTTGCAGGGCATCAAGGGCGACACCCTCTTGTTCACCTACGTGCTGGACCCGTCCTTCCCCAGCGAAGATTTGCGGGCCACGGTGGCTCATCACCTCTACCTGGACACCGCCAACAGCTCCGACGCTTTCCTGACCGCCCGGATCAAACCGGTCTATGACCTGCTGGCCCAACAGGCGCCTCCGCAACTAAGAGATCTGCTGGATGACCTGGAGATGCCCCTGTCCGATATCCTGGGGGATATGGAGTTCTGCGGCGTAAAAGTGGACCGCCGCACATTGGCGGTCATCGCCGACGACCTGGGCGCCCGCATTTTAAAAGAGGAAGATTGCATCGAAGACCTGGCTGGCTCCTCCTTCAATATCAACTCACCCAAGCAGCTGGGCAAGGTGCTGTTTGAAGACCTGGGCCTGCCCACCGCCAAGAAGACCAAGAGCGGCTATTCCACCGGGCAGGAGGTGCTGGAGGGGCTGATCGATGAGCACCCGATAATTACTCACATCCTGGAATACCGCCAGCTGGCCAAGCTGAAGTCGACCTATGCCGACGCGCTGCAGAACTTGATCCATCCCGACACCGGCCGGATCCACACCATTTTTAAACAAGCCATCACCGCTACCGGGCGGCTCTCCAGCGTGGAGCCCAACCTGCAGAACATCCCCATCCGCATGGAGGAGGGCCGGCGCATCCGCAAGGCATTCGTGGCCTCGGACAAGGATTGGGTGATCTTCTCGGCTGATTATTCGCAGATAGACCTGCGCTGTCTGGCCCATATCAGCGGGGACCCCACCTTGATAGACACATTTAAGCACGATATTGACATCCATACCCGCACCGCGGCGGAGATATTC
>JAAYJY010000329.1 GCA_012522705.1 Syntrophomonadaceae bacterium
GCAGTGGACTATGATCCCGGAGCCAGCGAGGTCAACCAGCTCAATCGTCTGAAGCTGATGCTCACGGTGGCCTTCAAAAATATCCACGTGGCCAGCAATTCCAATCCGGTCCCGGCCGAGGCCGGAACTGGAATGCATATCCCGACCAGTGCCTGGTCCTCGCAGGATAATTAAGGACAGCAGTTTCTATTATCCCTTACCGAAATTCTTAACCAAAAAGCGGTGGATATTGTGGGAAGATCCCGATTCGGGGTGGCTGTAAACGGTTGAACATATATCTTCATCTCAAAATAAACAGAATAAACAAAGCAATTCCTATTCCATAGACAATATCGCTCCAGGGAATTTTCCTGATCATCTCTCCACCCCCGCCCCATTTTGCATTATGATAACATAAAGGCAGGGCCGGATTGGCGGCCAATTCCTGCCGCAGCAGGCAGCAACTGTTTATAGATCCTGCTATTGCTAATAAATCATAGGGACCAAGACACAATTAAAGATCTCCGTTTAGCAAGAACAAGATGAAATTCCCTTTGCAGCCAAAAAGCCCGCTTTAACGGGCTTTTTATTATAACGCTATAGTTATGGAAGGGAGGAAGGATATCAATTATTACAATGAGGGCCATCCTGGCGATGATGCATCCTAGCCACCGCCGCCTATGGGATCCGAGTCACTGAAGACACCGGGTTCCAAGCAGTTATCGCCCTCTTTAACAGGACATTGGTTGTCCCAGTTCTTCTTCAAGACATCCTCGCTTGGCTTGGATTTATCCTTTTTTGCCATCATTTTACCTCCTTTGCACCTTATTTTTGGTCCGTTCTTAGTATTATTTCTTGAGAGGTTTTCTATACGAACAAAGGACGACGCCTTTTATTGGCTGGAAAGAACACAATATCTGCCATCCGCGGCTCTGGTTCCATAGGCTGCTGACCTAATTTGAAGCTCCCGCATGGTTGGTTGGTGTATAATTTTCATCCTCAGTGGGATTTTGGTTTACTAGAATCCTATCCCGCGGAAAAACTAAAAAAGCAGTATCACATCTATTTATAAAGAGGGGGGACGACGATTATGGCCAAGGCTCCAAAACGGACGCAAAACGTTCCTGACGATCTGGCGGTATCACAGTACATGGGAAGCATGCAGGAAATCGAGGAAGGCTTAAGGTTGATCGCCAAGAACAAAAAATCCGGACGCGGGCGGTGATCGCAGTTATATCCCGTAAGCAAAGCCCGGCGCGGCCGGGCTTTGACTTTTCCAGGTATTATTATGGATGACTTAAGGCCTACACCTATGCGGCCTGATTATTGCAAACCGATCTCTTCATCGGTCAAATAGCAGGCCGGGTCCGAATCCCAGAAGTCCCCGCTCACGGCCTGGGCCCGGGTACGGAAATTGCCGTTGCAGATGTCCAGGAACCGGCATCTGGAACACCGGCCTTTCAGCAGTGGTTGGCGATCCTTCAAGCCGCTCAGGATGGGGTGCGACATATCAGTCCAGATATCGCCGAATTTACGCTCTCGAACATTGCCGAAACTAATATGCTGGGTGAACTGATCCGGGTGGACATAGCCAGCCGGATCGACGGCGCCGAAAGCGATCCCCGAGCGATTCCCGCCGTTGCGGCTGATCAGGTCTTTAATGGACTGGGCCTTTTCCGGGTTTTCCTCGAGAGCCCGCAGATAGAGATAGACCCCATCACAGTGATTGTCGACGGTCAAGACCTCCTTTTTCAGCCCCCGTTCTTCGAAGTCCACCGCGCGACGGATTATTGTTTCCATAGCCTGTCTGGATTCTGTTGGGCTGACATCCTCCTCGACCATCTGATTGCCCCGACCGGAATACACCAGGTGATAGAAACAGACCCGGTTGATATTTTCTGCCTCGATAAAATCGAAGATGTTATCCAGTTCCGCCAGGTTGTGGCTGTTGATGGTAAAACGCAGGCCGACTCTTTGATTCACGGCCACGCAATTCTGAATGCCCTGCATAGCCGCCTGGAAAGCCCCGGGTCGACCCCGGAATTTGTCATTTACCTCCCGCAGACCGTCCAGTGAAATCCCTACATACCCCACTCCGATATCCTTTATCCGCTGGGCCACCTCCCGGGTGATAAGGGTTCCGTTGGTAGACAAGGTAGGGCGAATACCCTTGTCCCGGGCATATTCTGCCAATTCAAAGAAATCGGGGCGGATGAGAGGCTCACCGCCGGAGAAGAGCAAGACCGGCACCTTGAATTCGGCCAGGTCATCGATAAAACGTTTGGCTTCTTCGGTACTCAATTCTCCCTTATACTTCCTGGCATCCGAATCCATATAGCAATGGACGCATTTTAGATTACAGGTGCGGGTGGAATTCCAAACCACTACCGGTCCCATTCCGCTGGCCGCACCATGGACCGCTCCCCTGGAATCGGTGCTGTATCGCAATGAATCGCCGAAGTATTCTTCATTAAAAAGCAATCTGGTCAAGCTGATCATCTATTTACTCCTTTATTGTTTAACATTAACCACCTCTGCAGCCCCGGCTTATCTGCTTATAAACCTATTATGGCGTCCTTTGCCTAATAGGCACGTCTACACCTGAGCCGGTCCGCACTCAAATTATATCATCTTATCGCCCATCCCTCAGAGAAAATAAAACCCAAATCTGCCCGACTGTCCCGGTCCAGCCATCAAAATATATCCCGTCTGCACTTGGCGATAACCTGGTAATTGATGTTTGATGGCCTATTTGGAAAAATATGTGGCATACAAAACGTATAGTTTGGTCTATTATTAATATAGACCTGGTCGCTGAACACACAACGAAGAATAACGTGAGGAGGCAAAAGAATGAGTGAAAGTGTATTGGCTGTTCCCAAGGAAGAAATGAAGGAAAAGGTGATGGCTCTAGCCAAGGACAACTTCAAAAAAGGTCCCAATTGTGCCGAATCTGTGTTCATGGCCTTACAGGAGGCCGGACTGATCGATTTCTCCCCCGAGACTGTTGCCCTGGTGACCGGTTTTGGCGGCGGTATCGGATTGAGCGGGGGAGTATGTGGTGCTTTGGCGTCCGCCGTTATGGGCGTCGGAGCAGTGCATGGGCGGCGGCAGCCGATCCAGGGAGAGATGAAAGACATCATTGACAAGTTGTATGGAAACCCTGGTCTGTATCGCTTCTTTAACCAAATTCCCCATGAATTTGAAGAGAGATTCGGCTCCACCCTGTGCAGCGAGCTGAACAAGGACTATCCCAACGATTGGTATAATAAAGACCGGCTGCGGGGCTGCATGAAGTATGTGACCGAGGCCGCCGGCCTCGCGGTCGATTACATTTATCAAGGCCAAGAAGAGGGATACGGTCAGCCCTTTGGAAAGAACATGGCCGGCAAAGTTTAGACTGTTGTCATCATTCAGCACTTCCACACCGGGTTCCTGGGGTGGAAGTTTTATTTTCTGCAGTATTTCATCACATAACTGAATAAATTGTTTGGTTCTTGCTGATAATGCCGGCAACGTCACCACCCAAGTTTTATTTTAGCCCTAATTAGGCATCCTAATCCAAAGGAGGTGATGCCAAAGGCTGTGCCCGCACTGAACATGTAGATGTGGAGATGAGCGATAAAGCTAAAGAGTCTAATACAACAAATTGATGAGGTGGAGCTAAATGCAAGCCTGGACCACATTTATTCCCGGGCGCTGGATGCACGAGATCAACGTCCGGGATTTCATTCAGAAGAACTACACTCCCTATAATGGTGACGGCTCATTCCTGGTTCTTCCCACGGACGATACCCAACGCCTCTGGGAAGAGTGCCGCGACCTGCTGCGGCGCGAGCGCGACGCCGGCGGCGTACTTAAGGTAGATCCCGGTACCCCGATCGGCATAACCAGCCATCGCTCCGGTTACATCAATCGCCGCCTGGAAAAGGTAGTCGGCCTGCAAACCGACCAACCTTTGCAGCGGGGCGTCAATGTATTCGGAGGCCTGAACACTACTATCAAAGCCTGTGAAGCTTATGGCTATGAACTGGACCCCCGCGTTAAGGATATTTTCACTATTTATCGGCGCACCCATAACGAAGGTGTTTTCGCGGTCTACACCCCTGAGATCAGAACTGCCCGCCGGGTGGGCATCATTACCGGATTGCCCGACTCCTACGGGCGAGGCAGAATAATCGGCGACTACCGCCGGGTAGCCCTTTACGGCGCCGATCGGTTGATACAGGAGAAGGAAGACGACCTCTTGGAATTAAACCATGCCATGCATATGGAGATCCTTCAATTGCGGGAAGAAATATTCGATCAGGTTCAGGCCTTGCGAGAAATGAAACAGATGGCGCAGGATTATGGATTCGATATATCCGCCCCGGCGGCCACCGCCCGGGAAGCGGTGCAATGGCTCTATTTCGGCTATCTGGCCGCGGTCAAAGAGCAAAACGGCGCCGCCATGAGCCTGGGCCGTACTTCCACCTTCCTTGATATCTATATCAGCCGGGATCTGCATAACGGAATCCTTAACGAGGCCGAAGCCCAGGAATTGATCGACCACCTGGTAATGAAGCTGCGGCTGGTCCGGCATTTGCGAACCCCGGAATATAACCGCCTCTTCGCCGGCGACCCCAACTGGGTTACCGAAGCGATCGGCGGGATCGGCATGGACGGACGTCACCTGGTCACCAAAAACAGTTACCGCTTCATCCATACCCTGGAGAATCTGGGCCCGGCGCCAGAGCCAAATCTGACCGTACTGTGGTCCCGGCATCTGCCCCCCGATTTTATCCGCTATTGTGCCGGTATTTCCATAAAGACCAGCGCCCTCCAATACGAGAATGACGACTTGATGAGGCCATATTTTGGCGATGATTACGGCATCGCCTGCTGTGTCTCGGCGATGCGTATAGGCAAGGATATGCAGTTCTTCGGGGCCCGCTGCAATCTGGCCAAATTACTTCTGTACGCCCTCAACGGGGGGCGGGACGAGATTACCGGCGACCAGGTAGGACCGGGAATGGCCCGCTGCCATGACCACTACCTTGATTATGAGGACGTTATGCATCGCTTCAAGGTACAGATGGAGTGGCTGACCGGGTTGTATGTCAACGCCATGAATGCCATTCATTATATGCATGACCGCTACGCTTACGAGAGGTTGGAAATGGCTTTGCATGACAGCGAGGTAAGGCGCTTCATGGCTTTCGGTATCGCCGGTTTGTCGGTAGTGGCCGATTCCCTCAGCGCCATCCGGTATGCCCGGGTCAAGCCGGTTCAAGACGAGCGGGGCATCATCAGTGACTTCCTGGTAGAGGGCAACTACCCCAAATACGGCAACGATGACGACCGGGTGGACCGTCTGGCGGCCGAAGTGGTCAAGGTTTTCATGAGTAAACTGCGCAAACATCCCACCTACCGGAATGCAAAGCCCACCCTTTCGGTGCTTACCATAACCTCCAACGTGGTTTACGGCCAGCACACCGGTACTACCCCCGATGGGCGCAAAAAAGGCGAACCCCTGGCCCCGGGCGCCAACCCCCTGCATGGCCGGGAGGAGAACGGGGCGATTGCGGCCTGCAACTCGGTAGCCAAGATACCCTATGAATATGCCCGGGATGGAATATCCTATACCTTTTCGGTAGCGCCTTCAGCACTGGGGATTTCCAACTCCGAACAGGTCAATAATCTGGCGGCACTGCTGGAAGGTTATTTCACTCAAGGCGGTCAACATATCAACGTCAATGCAGTCAGCCGGGCAACATTGCAGGCGGCCATGGAACACCCGGAAAAATATCCCGACCTGACTATCCGGGTATCAGGTTATGCCGTGCATTTCGTCAAACTGAGCCGGGAACAGCAGGAAGAGATAATTATGCGTACCTTCTACAAGAGTATGTAGTCATGTTGGGCCGGGTTCATTCCATCGACACCTTCAGCACCCTTGACGGCCCCGGGATAAGAACGGTCATCTTCATGCAGGGCTGCC
>JAAYJY010000330.1 GCA_012522705.1 Syntrophomonadaceae bacterium
GCATCGTACATGATGCTTACAAAATCAATATCGAAAGCACAGATCCGTCGAAAGATATATCAATGCGTGAAGTGTACAGTCTAAACAATTTTCTCAGCGAGTAATGTCATAGAATGCGGTTTCCCAGTTCCGGACAAGCGTTTTGCAGATATCCGGAACTGCGGCTCCACCGCACCGGAATATTCAAAGATAACAACCGGTAACGTTGCAGCATATATTACAGTAGATTATTTTGGTAAACTTGCAGGGAGTGATTGAAGTGCTGAGAATAGTTCCCGATAAACAGTTTTATAAAGGGGACCTGGTGACCGTAAGGAATTCCCGCAACCATGGGCCATACTGCATCCTGGCCTTTAAGAACGGCGATAATAACCAGAAAATTGCTATTCTAAAGGCTTTGTTTAACGATACCGAGATAATCGAAAAACCGGAATCGGAGCTAAAAAGTTTCCTTATCAAAGGACTGCTGTAACTGGAAGGCCTTATGCCTGCCGGACACGGTGAGGCTTAACAAGCTCCCTCACTCTTATTCAAGTGATTCCTTGTGGGGGTTACGCTTGATGATAAAATCGGCCTGTTTTTATCGAGAACGTTAATGTTGTCGTCACTGTCATTGTGGGAATCCAGTCTTACCAATACCGGCGTCCTGCTGATCAATTGCGCCTAACGCAAGGTGTCATCCAAAAAGGCGGCGGTCCCGTTCTGGCAATGGATTTTTCCAGCCCGGAAATCAAGATTTATTCAGTATCCTTCCAGCCCTTAACAGGGCAGGAAGGGATCATACCCGTCGCAACCCTTGTAGGTGCGGGAAACCCCTTCTTTTTGGTCTTGCCATTGTCAAATAGAGAAACATCAACATTCGAGGGCAGATATTACGTTGTTTCTCACCAGTACCCAATATAATGGGGGTTAAAGGAGATTTGACGGTTTTAATCAAACGGGCCGACTCCTGTAAAAGGATATCCTCCCACCCTGCCGTTCCGACCGCCTTATCCAATCGCTGGCGCATGGTGGGTGAAGAGGGTATCTGGTCAATACCCATGGCATTGCTGAAAACGATATCGCCCCTTTCATTCTCCATGTGGCCAAAATCATTTTTGCCCTGACACAATAGCCCAATGTAGGAGAAGATGACATCGCGGTGACTAATGGCTGGGTTAGGAACACCAGAAATTCGACTAATGTCCATACGCTTTTTCAAAGAACCTTTATCCAGTAAATAACCTACTAATGGCAAACCTCCGCTGGGGGTTAGATCCGGGTCAGTATATTCGTTAGTAAATTTTAAGTTTAACACCTCAGATGAATACATTAAGATACGGGGTGTTCCTCATTTGCTCTATTTTGCCGTATCTTTGCTTCCATTCTCGAAGTGTTATAAAGATTTGTTTCACGGATTCAGGAAGGATATAAGTTCTTCCATATTTATCAAGATCCTCTAGCCCGCATATCCCCATCAAACTGGATTTATCCCTCTAGATGACATTTATTCCTGGTTTGCCGATTTAGTTTTCATCCGTATAATATATATTGATGCTAGTATTCGAACTCCATGCCGGTGTATTTAGGCCGAAAAATCACTCAACACTTGTCATAAAGATCTGTCTGGAGGACGCCGGAGCCGGTATAATGCGGATGATAAAGCAGCCTATATATGGTAAACTAAATATATTTGCAGGAAAGCGGGGAAGGTAGTAATGAAGGTTAGGGACAGAATGACACCCAATCCTTATACCATAACACCAGACACAGGAGTCGGCGATGCCTGGTTGTTTCTTATAAGCAATGGCTTGAACCGGTTGCCGGTGATGGACAGGGGCAAGTTGGTAGGCATCCTTACCAAAAAGGACTTTGGTTCGCGCCCTGATCTTAACTTTCGGGGCACATCAATTGCTACCCGCTACTTCTCCACAGAGGAGACTATGGCCTTAAACAAGGTCAAGGTACGGGATATCCTTCCCGTGAACCAAGTTCTGGTGACCATAGGCCCCGATGCTTACATCGAACAGGCCGCCCGGTTGCTGCAAGACAACAAAATAAGTGGTTTGCCGGTAGTCGATGATGATGGAAGATTAATTGGTATTATCACCCAAACCGACATATCACAGGCCTTCATGGAAATCCTGGCTATTAATCTCAAAGGAATCCGCTTAAACATGCGGGTTAAGAACACGCCGGATACCCTCATAAAAATAGGCGAAATTTTACAAAAGCACGGGGTTATCTTCCACAACCTGGTGACATTGGAGTCCAAGGATGACGACCCATTGTTGATCTTGCGAGTTAACGGGACTGATTCTAAAGCCATAATTAATGATTTTAAAGCGGCTGGTTTTAAAATAGAGGCGGTTATGATCAAGCAATAGGCCCCATAAAATTAATGAAAGGTGAAACCATTATGGATTATAAGAAAGAACAGGCCCGGGTTACTATGATTGACCCCTACAAGTTATGGAAGAAGCTCTATTTTAACAACGAACAGGTATGGACTGCCGCGGTTCGTGATTTCATTAATACCGACCTCTTCGCCAATAGTATAGACCTAGTCTTAAACACCTATCTTCAATATTTGCGGTTCCACAACGATCTGGTGGACCGATTCACGGAAGAATCGCCATTGGCTTCCAAACGAGATGTGGCCCGGGTAGCGGAATTAGTGGTATCGCTCGAGAATAAAGTTGATGGCATGGAGTTGGACTTTGAAGAAATATCTGATTCTTTGAAAGACAACCTATTTGGTGTCAAGAACGACCCCTCTCAGGATGATCTTATTGGGCGAATCGCCAAACTGGAGACACTTATGAAGGACATCAACACAAACCTGACCGCTTTGAAAAAGCAAATGCAGGCCACGACCAAACCGGTTCGGGCTACTGCTAAAAAAGATACTCCGCCCAAGTCGGAGAACAAGTAGACGGGGCAACGTTATGCGGAGGTGTACAACGAATGGCAGATGACATACTTATTAAAAAGGATTCAGCTCTCCAGGTCGGGGAAGCCCTTGCCAAGACCGGCCAGGACTGGTGGGCAGCTACCGCACGTTGGTGGGAGGTACTGGCATATGACCACAAACCTTCTACAGGAACATCGCCAAAGGAGATTTTATGGCGTAAAAACAAGTCCAAACTATATCATTACCAACCTACCTCGGACCGTCTTTATCGTACGCCCGTGCTGATGATTTATGCGCTGATCAATAAACCCTATGTGTTGGACTTAACCCCGGGCTCCAGCCTGGTTGAGTACCTGGTCAAAGAAGGTTACGATGTTTACTTGTTGGACTGGGGAGATTTTCAATGGGAAGATCGTGAACTTACCTATTCAGATTTTGTTTATGATTATATAGCTCCGGCAGCCCGGCGCGTAGCCCGCAATGCTGGCTCCGCCGAAATCAGTATAATAGGCTACTGCATGGGTGGGACCATGTCCACTTTATATGCTTCTCTTTTTAACAAGCCCACATTACGGAACCTGATATACTTGGCTGCTCCCATCGATTTTTCCGAGGCCGGCGCTTATGACGTGTGGCTGCGAGCGGTTGGCTACGACCCGGATCGTATAGTTGACGCCATGGAACTGATTCCTACCGGCTTTATGGATTGGGGGACCCGCATGTTGAATCCAGTGGCCAACTATCTTGGCACTTACACTCGCCTATGGAAGACTATCGAAGAAGACAAGGACGAACACTTCTGGAAGGTTCTCAATAAATGGGCTACTGACAATATAAATTTTCCCGGTGCTGCCTACCGGGAATGGATCAGGGACTTCTATCAACATAATAAACTGATCAAGAACCAAATAACCTTGCGCGGTCGTAGGGTACAGTTGCAAAGAATCAAGGCCAATCTACTGGCGTTGGTGGGGACCCGGGACCATATCGCCCTGCCCCACCAAACCGCAGCGGCCCTTACTTATCTGGGTGGCAATGATAAAACCTACTTGGAGTACCCGGTTGGTCACGGAGGGTTGGTGCTGGGCAGCGTGGCTCTTGATCAGGTGTTTCCAGACATAGCCGATTGGCTGGCAGACCGCTCCGAACACATAGAGGCAGAATAATCTCGCCCGGGATGGTGTTGTATGGACCAAATTAATACCCCATATCTGGTACAGTATGTCCGCCAATTTGGACTATGGGCTCCGGTTATAGCTTTTCTCCTGTTCACCATCCAGGCTATGTTCCCCGTGGTGCCGTATGTAATAATTGCCGCTGTCGGGGGAATACTCTTCGGGTTTAAGATGGGGGCTTTTCTGGCTTGGGTTGGTGCCCTTACAGGCGCCTGTCTCACCTATTGGCTTATCAAAAAGCTTGGCTATACGAGTTTCTTGAAATGGTTTTACCATAGACGCGGTTATGATTTGCGCCGTCTAAGCCCTTCAATCGCCTTCTGGACGCTGGTGATAGCCAGAGTAATCCCGGTAATCCCTACCCCCATGATAAACGCCGGGGCAGCCTTGGGCGGCGTATCCTTCTTTACCTTCTTGTTTTCATCTGCCATTGGTAAGATTCCCACAGCGGTCTTATACACTGGGCTGGGGCTAGCGGTATTCAATGCCCGTGATGTCAAGTCTATCCTTCTAATTCTGGCGCTGATCTTAGTCTTGCTGATAGGTGGTTGGCATCTAGCCCGCAAATATTATAACGCCACCCTATCATAGATGCAGTCTAATACTAGACGGGAGGGCGCATCCACCGTAAACCAAGAAAATCCCGCGAGCAATGCCGTTGCTTTACTCTTGTTGTATCGTAAATGTTCAATTAGCCGGATGAAATAAAAAAGTACTGAACTCCATTCAGCCAATGATATAGATTTAAGCATGATGAAAGCGGCTGAATTTCAGGTAACCGAGATAACTGAAGACCCTATCCAGGAAGCAGAAGGTTGCTGGCCGATAATCCTTTCTGGAGTTGCAGGAGTCTGTCTTGGGAATTGTGTCAGCTCTGAAATTGGTACTGGTGCTTCCACATAAAGCAGTCGGTGACAGAAGGGGTGGACCTAGGACTTCAATTATCCAGGGGTGCCCTATGACACGACCGCCATCAGCGGTGACGTAAAGAATCTGCTTCCTTTGCGGGCAAAACTGATCGAGGCCCAACATCCATCATGGAATCTGTTTAAGTGTCTGCTCTCCCCGTATCGCTGCTTGGGATTCAAAGGTACTGTGGGAGAGAACATGAAGTACCTGATCTTTGACAACAACAAACGCCTGCTAGCTTGTCTGCTCTTTGGCTCAGCCGCCTGGAGCTGTGCCGCACGGAATGACTTCATCCGTTGGGACAGGGATACCAGGATTAATCATTTGCGCCTCATCACCAACAATACGCTTATTGATACTACCCTGGTGTAGTACCGCATCTTGCCAGTCACATTCTCTCGCTCATCATCAGGCGGATCCGGGGAGACTGGCAGAATAAGTACACCCACGATCTCTTGCTTTTAGAAACATTCGTGGAGACAGACCGTTTCCGAGGCACCTACTATAAGGCCGCAACTGGCGCTATGCTGGTCTGACCAAGGGGCGCAGTCGCAACGACTGCCACACCAGGATAAATGTTCCTGTTAAGGCCGTTTCTATAGCCCTTGGCCAAACACCTGCCAGGAGGTGATCTTAGGTGAAGCGGGGGGAAATCCTGGCTGTCTACAACCAGGGACCTGATGTGGTGGTAGACCTGGTTCAGGGATTGAGCGCAAACATTGAGCGTATCTATCAGCAGCAGGCCTTACAGATCGCTGTCCTTGAAGCGAGGATCAAGCACCCGGAAAATTAGTTGAACACCAACAGCAAAAACAGCAATAAAGCAATAAGCCCCCATCAAGTGACGGCTAGAAAAAACCAAGAGTCAGTGAACCAGTAGTGGTAAATCAAGCGGGGCTCAAAAGGGACACCCTGGTCATACCC
>JAAYJY010000331.1 GCA_012522705.1 Syntrophomonadaceae bacterium
AGTTGGGGGGGGGGCAGAGAACGTATTGTTGTGTGACCTGCGGATAGCGGCGGAGAATGCTAAAATCGCCTGTTCTGAGATCAATGTGGGCATCTTTCCCGGCGGCGGAGCGACCCATCGGTTGGTGCAGAACATCTCGATGTGCAAAGCCAAGGAGATGCTCTTTTTTGGAGGTGCCATAGATGCCCAGACGGCCTTGGAACTAGGATTGGTCAATAAAGTGGTGCCGCTGCAGGAACTGATGAGTACAGCCCAGGAATGGGCTCAGCGACTGGCTCAGAAGCCACCATTCACCTTGAAGATGCTTAAAGCGGTGGTAAATGCCAATTGGGGGGCCGACAATGAGACGGCCATGAGGGTGGAACAGGACGCTTGGTCGGCCATCTTCGGCAGTGTAGATGCCAAGGAAGGGATGAAGGCCTTTATTGAGAAAAGAAAACCGGAATATACGGGCAAGTAAGGAAAGGCATAGCCTTACCCCCAGTTAAATAGGAGGGATAACATGCGCGAGGTTGTTGTAGTCGATATAGCCAGAAGTGCTATCGGGACCATGGGCGGTAGTTTAAAAAATGTGAAAGCGATAGATTTGGTAGCCCAGGTGGCACGCGCAGTGGTTGATCGCAACAAGGCTAAAATAAAACCGGAAGAATATGATTATGTGTTCTTGGGACAGGTAAAACAAAACACCATTTGCGCCAATATTGCCCGCAATCTGGTGCTCAATATCGGTCTGCCGGAGCACGTTCCCGCCACCACGGTCACTGTAGCCTGCGGTTCAGGCCTGTTGTCGATGCTTGAAGCAGGTGAATTTATCAAGAATGGCTTTGCTGATATAATCCTGGCCGGTGGCGTAGAGTCCATGAGCACCGGAGAGTTTTTCTTAAGTGGTAAAACCAACCAGGCCTTGGGCACCAATAATGTGACGCTTATGGATTCCATCATCGCCGGCGGTCCCGGGGGCGCACCGGTGGAACGGTATGGCAACATCCCCATGGGCAATACCGCCGAGAACTTGGTTGATATTCACCAGATACCTCGGGCGGAGCAGGATGAATTTGCCCTGAGAAGTCAGCAGTTGGCCTGCAAGGCTATAGCCGACGGCGATTTTGATAAAGAGATAATCCCGGTCAGGTATGAAAAGGCTGATGGCAGCGCTGCAATTTTCGCAGTAGACGAGTATCCCAAGAAGGATGCCAATCTGGAAGCAATGGCTAAACTGAGACCGGTGTTCAAAAAAGATGGCACTATAACCGCAGCCAATTCCTCCGGTCGTAATGACGGATGCGCCATTGCGATACTCATGTCGCGGGAAAAGGCGGATGAGCTCGGAATCAAGTCCAGAGCCATCCTGGTGGCAGGCGGAGTTGCAGGGGTAGATCCTTCCATCATGGGCCGGGGACCGGTTCCCGCTGTAGAGATTGCGATGAAAAAGGCCGGAATGAAGCTGCAAGACATGGGCCTGGTGGAATTGAACGAAGCCTTCGCTGGCCAGAGCTTGGCGGTTTACCGTGAATGGCAGCAAAACTGGGAGGTTGACAGGAATTGGCTGGATGAGCATGTCAATTTGTTCGGTGGCGCCATCGCCATGGGCCATCCCCTTGGAGGCAGCGGTGCCATATTGGCTGCCAAGCTGATACATGGTCTTGAGCGGACCGGGAGTCGGTATGGATTGGATACCATGTGTTGCGGTGGCGGAATAGGGGTTGCCGCTATCTTTGAAAAAGTCGATTAACATTCTGAAAGCGAGGGATTACTATGCAAGATGTGGTGATAGGAAGCGCTGTGCGAACACCACTAGGTTTGTATATGGGTTCACTAGCGGACCAGCGGTCGCAGGATTTGGCCGCTCATTCGATGAAAGAAGCTGTGGCCCGGGCAGGAATTGATTCTGCCGACATCGATCTATGCATATATAGCGAAGCCAAACAAAGCAGCTTTCCGGCCAATGTAGGCAGGCATGGATGGTTACTGGCCGGATTATCCGAAGATACCGGCGGGTTCACAATGAATACCCTATGCGGGGGTGCTATCCAGTCTATGATCAGCGGCTTTAACAAAATCGCCGCCGGCGAATACCAGGCAATTATGGCGGGTGGTATCGAGACCAACAGCCAGGCTCAATATTACCTTGTGCATCCCCGCTACAAATTGGGGCCGGATAATCTGTGTTTCCATGATTCAAAGGTGGATGTTGAGATAAACGCCCAACCGGCTTCGATATACGGTGAATTGAGTTCAGCTCGCATAGCAGACACGATCGCGTTTAACAATGGCTTGAATCGCGTGGCTATCGATGAGTATGCTCATGCCAGCAAAGAAAGGGCATTCCGTGCGATCAAGAGCGGGATGATGAAGGAAGCTATAGCTCCTGTTACGAAAAAGGTAAAAAAGACGGAGGTCTTGGTCGAAAATGACCAGGGGGCCGGTCTGGAATCGCTGGAAAAATTGTTGGTCACACCTGCCATCAACCAAGGGGGAACTGCGACTCTGGGTAACATTGCACCTTTGGCCGATGGTTCAGCCAGCTTGATATTGCTTTCCGCAGATAAGGCAGCCCAGTTGGGGATTCGACCGTTGGGCAAAATTGTAGGTTTTGGGATAGCAGCCGGGAACCCGCAGTTACTTGAGACTACTTCGTACAAGTCGTTACAGAAGGCTTTGCAGATGGCTGGGGTGGCATTTGAAGAGTTGGATTTCATCGACTATCATGAGCCCTCGGCAGCCTATGGGTTGGCTTTGGCCAGATTGTTGGGCGATGGAGTCGAACAGAAAATCAATGTCGATGGCGGGAGCCTGGGATTCGGTCACGCCGGCGCTGCCACTGGAGGGGCGATGGTGGTCAACATGCTTTACCGGTTGCAGCGTACCAGGGGTTCTTATGGATTGGTTAACGTAGGGGCACTGGGAGGGCAAGCATTGTCCATAGTGGTCAAGAATTGAGCAAGAACACGTTGCCAGAGGTTAGAGACTTCAGAACTAATTATTAATTGCCAAAAAGACCCCTTCGGGGTCTTTTTTGGTCACCAGGCAAAAGGGACTGCCGATGTGGATGAGTGCGTCGGAGACGGTGCACGTCACCGGACGGTCCCATAAAAGATAAGGGGGATAGATGAAATGGGTTACCGGGCTAAGCATTACAATACCATGCTACAGTCTATCGGGACGGTGTGGCGATAGCCCGATTAAACCGGCCAGCGATGAATATCGGGATACAATGCTAGTCTAGAAAAACTATCAGCTAGCCTGAAGGAAGTATGATGTATCCGAATTGATACAAGTGTATGTATAACCAGACAAATCGGTAACCTCGACGACAGATGAGATGCGGATATGGAAACCAATGTCGGCCAGGCAAGGTTTCCATTTAAGGGGTCTTGGCGCCCACGTTATTTCAGGATGATGGATATTTGCGGTATTAGGGCCTCCAGCCAAAAATTCTGTGGGGGAGATATGAAAAAGGGTTCCAGCGCAAGAAATATTATTATTCAGTGGCATCATACTTGCATTATAAATGGTTGCATCTAAAATTTCCTCTTCTTATTTTTCTACTGTTCCGTGGTAGGGACGGAATAATTTATCGCGGGACAGTAGACACATTTTTTCTAACATACCAGGATCTGCAGTTTGGGTCTACTCAAAGGAACGAGTGGAATACCTTAAAGGCACAACCCTTGTCCGCCTCCCGTCCTTTGAAGATGATGTCTTGCATCTGACTATCCCGCCGGGATATTTAAGGGATAAGAACTACATCGACTGCCTGACGTGGCAAAGGACATATTCCCTTACACAGTTCCGAAAAGTTGGTTGGACGAAGACGGACATTATGAATTCCCAACAGCGTCAATGCTTGACGAGAGAAAGGGAGAGTGGTGTTGGTGAACGAACTGGAGATCGAAAATAGGGGTCTGGAGCCGGGATTCTTTGATACTATTTGCAGCAATTACCTTGACCGTCACCCTGTGTTGAATACCTTGGGAATCCGAACAATGTATATGGGCAGAGGGATAACCGGAATGAGGATAATCCCAGGTCCAGAGTACTCATCGGCCGGCTATAGAGTGCATGGCGGAATAGTTGCCACGGTTATAGACGTGGCCATGAGCAGAGCGGCGCTGACGGTGACTGGCAAGTTGTGCAGGACGGTCGATATCCATTTGAGTTATATGGCGCCTGCTCTGGAGAACATGGCACTGATTGCTGAAGCTTGGGTGGTCCGCGCCGGTGAGACTTTGGTGGCGGTCGAAGGAACAGTCGCCAATGAAAATGGCCAAACCATTCTTAGGGGTATGGGGACCTTTATTGTCGACAAGAAGTATCCTGCTTTATGGGAAGCATCAACTGGACCTACCTTGTAACTAATGGTGCGGAAATATCGTGCCTGGGGCTACATATTGGCTATCTACGCGCGGATAGAAACCGGGGTGCCGGTGGGGATGTTTCGGTACAGCCACTGGGCATCCTCGGTGGCCAGCCGCACACATCCATGGGAGGCCGGCGTCCCCAACTTGGCCGCTTCCACATCAATGACCG
>JAAYJY010000332.1 GCA_012522705.1 Syntrophomonadaceae bacterium
CTTTCGGGATGGGCGGGCTAGACCTGTATGTACAGTTGGCCGGCAAGCGCTATGTGATCAGGGATGCCAAGAAGTTCATGGCCGCGGCCCGTAAGACGCCGATGGTTGATGGGAGCGGCCTGAAAAACACCCTGGAACGGAAGTGCATAATGGATATCCAGAGAGACGGAACTTATGATCTCCGGGGCAAAGAGGTTCTGATGGTGAGCGGAGTGGACCGGTTCGGTATGGCCGAGGCATTTGAAGAGGCAGGTGCCAAGCTTACCATAGGAGATCTCATTTATACCATCGGGGTGCCGATCCCCCTGCGTTCCCTTAAAACTTTACGGATAGTGGGGCGGCTATTGGCACCCATAATCGTCAGAATGCCATTTGACATGCTTTATCCGACCGGGGAAAAACAAGAAGTCATAATACCCAAATTCTCGAAATATTATTATAATGCAGACGTTCTGGCCGGCGATTTTAATTATATTAAACGCTATCTCCCGGAAAATCTTCAAGGGAAGATAGTCATCACCAACACTACCACCAAGGACGATCTGGTTCTGCTAAAACAAAGGGGAATCAGCAAAGTAATTACGACTACCCCGGATATGGGGGGACGGTCCTTCGGCACCAACGTGATCGAAGCGTTGATGGTCAGTATCATGGGTAAACCGCTGGAACAGATCAAACCCGAGGATTATTATGCTATGCTGAAGGAATTAAACCTGAAACCAGGGGTAACGGATTTGGGGAATTGGAGTGCTTGAGTTAGATTTTGCCTTTTTCAACATGCGCAGCAGCAACCGTCAGGGGCTGGCCAACCGGAAACCAATTCTGGACAGGCTGGCCCCTTTGCTGTTTTCGCCGCGGGTGGAAAGGCTTATTAATTTTGGTCGCCTAGGGCTCAAAGGCTGCAACCTTAATCTGCCCTTGGGTCAAAGCAACTGGGACATATTAAATAATGATAACCGGGATTTGATGTTGGCCCGTACCAGCGCTATACTTGAAGACTATGCCTTGCCACGGATGGGTGTGGATCGTCGTCTAAAGAATGTCTTTACCGCTGAAGAGCATGATTTGTCCCTTATATTCGGGGATTGCTTTTTGAGTGTACTGGCAGCTGTTCTGATCGACCAGACGGTTTCCCGCCACGATATAAAGAAACTAGTGCTGGTAGGGGATGTACCCTATTTATGGCCATTGATCCGGACCGTATCCAGCCATAATCTCCCCATATCCCTGCAAAATTGCTGCCCTAAAAGGTATGAAATAATGATCCATCGTTTACTATATGAAGAAGGTCTGGCGGTGAGCAACAGCTGCATCATCCCCCAAAGATGGGGCAAGGGGGATCTGGTTTTGTCGGTCGAACCTCACTCGGCTCGAATAGTGCTGGCTTCACCGCATATTTTCCACATTCGCCTTGACGATGAAAGCAGCGGGGCGGCCCCGGAATTGGAACAGGTCCTGCATGAAGCTGGCCTGGACCCGCACATGTACAATCTGGCCCCAATTTTAGAAAGTTGTCTTTTGGCCCAGGCAGGAAAATCCAGCCAGGGTGGAGAAAGTAATTACCTCGATGCAGAATTTATACCCACCGACTTCTATGGAGAAATGATGGATACTGGTCACCATCTTGGCATGTGGGAGCTGTTTCTTGACAAGGCTGGGTGAGGTCTCTATAATAATGGCAATTGCCCATCAGTAAGGGCTTGCCGATAGTAATCGAGATGCAGCCTCTCAGTCTAAAGGCTCGTCAACAGACACTCCCCCATGGTTTCGGTATCGTGTTATGCCTGTAAAAGAACCTTAGGATAGGCTTTTACAGGACATTTATGTTAGGAGCGATTTTATGGCGGAAAGAGAAGAGAGAGAGATAGTCTTAACCAAAGAAGGGCTAGCCAAACTGGAGGCCGAGATGGAGACCCTGAAGTCGGTACGCCGGGAAGAGGTAGAGGAAGGCATCAAACAAACCATCGCCTTCGGTGATATAACGGAGAACTCCGAGTATGAAGACGCCAAAAACGAGCAGGCCTTCATTGAGGGCAAGATCATGTCACTGGAACAGACCTTAAAAAAGGCCCGTTTGATGGAAGATGGCGAGATCCGTACCGATATAGTATCCCTTGGTTCAAAAGTCAAGCTCAAGGAAATGAAATCAGGCCGGGAGATAATTGTTACCCTGGTATCGTCAGTAGAATCGAAGTTGAGAGACGGGAAAATATCGGACGAATCACCGGTAGGCAAAGCAATCATGGGTAAGGCAGTCAAGAGCACGGTTGCAGTAGACGCACCTTCGGGACTTATAAAATACAAGATACTCAAGGTGGAGAAATAGTCACGTTATTAAACTTAAGGAAGCGTTATCATGTCAGAATCAGCCAATATCAGTGAACTTAAACAGGTTCGGCTGGACAAGCTCCAGGAATTGAGGGAACTCGGCGTCGACCCATTTGGAGCCCGGTTCGAAAGGGACTGCTCCGCCCAACAGATAGTGGACGATTTTGAGTTCATGGAAGGCCAGAAGGTTAAACTAGCAGGCCGTATCATGTCCAAGCGCCGCCATGGCAAGGCCGGTTTTGCCAATTTGCAGGATCTGTCTGGTGATATTCAGTTGTATTTCCGTAAGGACGATGTGGGAGAGGATCGTTACGAACTGTTCAAAAAGCTCGATATCGGAGACATTCTGGGTATTGAGGGGGTTGCCTTCCGCACCCAAAAGGGTGAGATCAGCGTCCACGTGGAAAACTTTACATATTTAAGCAAAGCCCTAAGTCCGCTGCCGGAGAAGTGGCATGGGCTCAAGGACATCGAAATGCGGTATCGGCAGAGATATGTGGATCTTATAGTGAATCCAGAGGTCCGGGCGGTGTTTATCAAGCGCAGCCAGATTATCAAAGAAATCCGCAAATACATGGATGAAAAGGGTTTTCTGGAGGTGGAGACTCCCATGATGCAGCCTATTCCCGGGGGAGCCACCGCCCGCCCGTTTATAACCTATCATAACAGCCTGGATATGGATCTTTATCTGCGCATCGCCCCGGAGCTTTACCTGAAGCGTCTGCTGGTGGGGGGGATGGAGAAGGTCTACGAGATCAACCGCAGTTTTCGCAACGAAGGTATTTCCACCCGGCACAACCCTGAATTCACCATGCTGGAAATATACCAGGCTTATGGTGATTACGAGGATATGATGAATTTGATGGAAGAGCTGACCAGCTCGGTGGTTGACAAGGTGTTTGGCACTATGGTAATCAAATTCGAAGACCAGGAGATCGATTTTACCCCGCCGTGGCCGAGAGTCACCATGCTGCAGGCGATTCAAGACTGTACCGGAATGGATTTCCACCAGGTCACCAGCGACCAGGAAGCACGGCAAGCGGCTGAGGGAATGGGATTGGAAGTTGGCCCCAGCCAGACGCGGGGGGAGATAATCAACGAAATATTCGAGGCCTTTGTGGAAAAGACACTGATCCAGCCGGTGTTTATCTACGGGCACCCGGTGGAGCTTTCGCCCCTGGCCAAGCGAAATGCCGCTGATCCCAGGTTTACTGATCGCTTTGAGGTATACATAATGCAGCGCGAGATCGCCAACGCGTTTTCGGAACTCAATGACCCCCTGGATCAGAGAAACCGCTTCCTGCAACAGGTGGAGAAAAGGGTCAGCGGGGATGCAGAGGCGCACATGATGGATGAAGATTATATCAACGCACTGGAGTACGGAATGCCGCCAGCTGGTGGTATGGGAATTGGTATAGACCGCCTGGTCATGCTCATGACCGATTCATCCTCCATCCGGGATGTCATATTGTTTCCGACCTTGCGCCGGCGGGACTAGGAACTGGAGAAAAATCGGATACATGCGAAAAAAGCGCCTGCCAAGGCGCTTTTTCATGGTCAAAGGGTTCTAAAATGGCGGTGCTAACATGGAATTCCCGTGCAACCGGTATGTATCATACTTAAATCATGGCCCTATTCATTGCTTGGCTCTATGCCGTTTAGGTGCCCAATCAAAAAATCGTCTTGACACTCTTCCGAGTGTGAATTCGCCCCCGCTTGACACTAGCTGAATCATTATTAGGCGTTTATTCACGTTGGATTGAAAAATTCGCAAATATCAATTCGCAAATCTTGATGGCCAATAAGACCCCGGCCCCCACCAGCAATCCGGTCAGCATTCCAGCCAGGGTGCGGTTGGCGGAAACCATCACCGCGGTGAAAACATGGCAGAAGGAATTGATCATGGAGATGCTGCCCATCATCACTCCCAAGCCCAGTACCAGCAGGATAAGATCCTGGCGGTATTTTTTATACCAGTAAATCATGACCATCAAGGCCGGATAGCCGATCAGGAGTTCCTTGAAACGGGGCCGAGCCAGGAAAATGCTCTCCAGGACTTCCCGCAATCGGAGTTCCAATCCCGATACCGACACCATGGCATTGCCGCTGCGGCCAATATAGTAGTAGCCGGCGGCGCCCCCTACCACGAGCAATACCAGAACCAGATAGTTGGGTTTGGCGAGCAGGAAACGAACCGCCTTATCCTTGAAATTGCCGAAGCCCACCATAACTCCTACATAGTTGACCAGGAACAGCAGCAGTGGGGTCAGGAAAGACAGCTTCACTCCACTGAAGATGAGCACGTTCATAATATAGCGGATATCAGCCAGGCTGGTTACGGCCGTATACATGCCCAAGCCGTTAATGCCCAAGATTATTGCCAGGGAAACCAGCAGCTGCTGCCAATAAGGTTTATCTCGATTACCCTTCAGGTAGATAAGCAGGATCAAGCTGGATAATGACGGGTAAAGAATAGCCCCGGCC
>JAAYJY010000333.1 GCA_012522705.1 Syntrophomonadaceae bacterium
ATACTGTAAATCCTGGTTATATTATGACCCCATTGTTCCAAGCCGCGGTAGCCGCTGATAAAAATGATCTGGCCGCCCAGGATTCATTGGCAACCGAAGCATTTGATTTTGCTCAATTAGCAGCCTTACATCCATTATGTAATGACCCGGTGAAAGACAAGGAAATCGTTCCCCGCGGTAAATATGGCGGCCGCATGGGAGTTCCTGCTGAAATTGCCAAGCCGGCAGTATTCCTGATGTCAGATGAAGCCTCCTTTGTGACCGGCCAAAAACTAGTCATTGACGGTGGTTATACGGCTAGCTAAAAACAATAGCAAGCTGCATCAAATGATAGTATGCGCTGTTACGATGCGGCCAAAGAAAGAGAAATAAGTTAAGTAACCGCTTACGAATGCTATATGATCCTCCCATCATATAGATTGGTACTGGTTCTATATCTAGGCTAAAAGACTTTTCTGTCCAGAAGGGTCTTTTGGTCTTTTGGCGCGCCTGGCATGGGCGCAATCTAACGGGAGAGAATAACGAGCGCGGATTGACAGTGCCAAACGCCAGCGCTGCTTGAGTATTGAATACAATATGCGGAGGGTGTCGGTTTGGCTAAGAGAGACCGGGAAGGACAGTCAGAACTTCAGCTCACCGATAATGGACGGATGACGGTATACACCTCTGATTCGGTGATAATGTTTTCCCAATGATCGGTCAGTTTAACCTGAACGAATAAGGCCTCATCGCTGTTTAGATCTGCTACCGGTAAAGCTGCCTTCAACAGGGTTCCGTCAACAAATTCGGTATCCACCGGGCTATCATTGACATATACAACATGGTTCTGGCAGAAATCCATGCCCTGAATCTCAAGCATATTATTATCCGGGTATAACACATTGTTTACCACTACCGGACCATGTCCCAATACAAATTTATGGTTAACAATAGGTTTGTTCAAGGGGTTAAACTTATAGACATATTCATTGCCAATCAAACAGTCATATTGCAGCAGGGCATATTTAGCGCAATCCTCGGTGCTGAGATTTTCATGGTGGCGGTATTGTTCGGGCGTGAGGACAGCAGAATCTTGGGCGTATAAGGTTGACAGGAAGCCGGTCAAGGTGCTTCCCGTTTTCATACTATGACCTAGAATATAAGACCCCAAAAAGTTAGCGGACAGCCGCAAGTCCTGGCCGGGGGTGGAAAAATTGTCCCATACCAGGATGGGGGTACTGTACTTCTTCCAATAGTCGTCATAGGCAAAATCGTCCCGGATATAGCCGGCTTCCCGATAGACATCCATATCATTGCCCAACAGGGGTAAATGATCCCCCAAAAATACTACCATGGTTGGTTCCTTGATCAGCCTTGCGCATTCGATCAGGAGTTCCAAAGACTTGTCCACATCAGCGATTATGTTAGTATAGTTTTCCAGAATCGCTTTGGTTTCCGGCTGCAGGTCCCCGTTTACTTTAATAGCCGCATTGGGGTTTTCATCACTGGAGTACGGCCCATGAGCTTGCATGGATACAGCAAAGATAAAATCGGACTGGGAAGTCTGCTGCATCACATAGAGGATTTTCCGGGCTAATTCCGTATCCCGTATATAATTACCGTGGTATTCGGGATTGACAAATGACTCTTGGCTGATAAATCGGTCAAACCCCAAATATTGATAAACACTGTTACGTCTATAAAACCAATCATGGTAGGTGTGGATCGCGGTAGTCTTGTAACCCTGACTTTTCAGGATGGCGGGCAAAGCCTCCAGCGGCTTGTGGACATATTGAACATAGGGAGTTGTCCCTTGGGGGAAAAACTGAGTGGAAAACCCGGTCAAAACCTCGAATTCAGTATTAGCCGTACCCCCTCCATATACTGGGGTAAGCACGACCCCTGACGTATAGCTCTGCTGGAGGCTATGAAAATAAGGCAGCGGATCTTCGCTAAAGGAAATGCCTTCCATAACCGTAGGGTCCCAAAAGGCTTCACTCATTACCACAATGATATTGGGGGCAAAGCCTGAATTTGTCGTATCAGCAGCCGGTTTTTCCTGATAGACAATATTTTTGATGGTGCTTTTCTGATATAATTCCGGTTCCTGAACAGCCAGACGGTTAGCGTTGGCATTAAGTATAAAGCTAAGCGCCATACCATTTACGGTATAGTTGGCCTTCTGGTTCCAGGCGATCAGTTCCAGCGAGAATGCCTTTTGCAGAGAAACAGGTTGAACCAGGATCAAAACCAAAGCCAAGCTAAGCAAGGCAGTGGAAAACTTTTGGGGGAAACGATAGTTTTCTTTGGGGATCAACCGGAATCCAATCCCCATTGCCGCGATCAATAGGCATGTAACAATAAACAATGATGCCGGCACCGAGTTGAAATACTCAAAGTGCTGGGAAATATTCAATGCTTCCTTGCCTATTCTAAAATCCCAGGGAAGCAAAGGTTCCCCTCTTAACATGAGTTTTTGATGGCTGACAAACCCGCCGGTGGCCAACAAAGCTGCGGCCAGAACTCCCCCGGCCGCATATATCCGGCGCGGCAGTACATACAAGGTATTTATAAGCCCAAAAAGGATCGCATAGCTGACCATAAACTGGGTGGGATAATTGGAGATCCAGGCTATAGCGCCGAGATGGCCCCGGATTATGATTTCGGGCAGCAACAAGGCTATAAAAGGGATTATTATCAATAAGATTGTGTTTAACATTTCTTCACCTTGGCATTCATGGTATTAGTTGAATATGTTGTCAGCGCCGCCCCGGCATTGGCCGACTAACATATAATATGACTTGGTGCAGGGCGGTGGGAATTATGGGGCCTGGCTCTTTTTTGCTCTACAGCCGGCAGGGTATTGTTACACATTGGCCTCCCCATCCTTTTCGGACCTTGGTACGGAACCTGTGAATAATATCAACGCTATCATAAAGTATACAAGATATTGCCTCATTTGGGGACCAAGGGGGCGGGACTGTCCTCAAGTTAATGGTCCCAGCAGGATACCATGGGGACCTTCATGCGCAGCAGGTGTGTCCCCGTAATTTCCCCAACGCATCAACGATTTACTTGGCGATAGCAGTAAAGCCCGTAACTTGCGGGACTATCCCCAAATCCCAAGTCCAGCGGAAGATTACATATTTTCATGAAAATAAATAAATCCCCTTGCCAAATTTCCGGACAGTGGTTAGAATTAAAACCGTGGATCTAGTACCCCGAGGGGGTATTACAAATGGAGGTTAGGGAATGGGAATTACCAGAAGATCTTTTATTACCAGAGCGGCCGTAGCTGGAATCACGGCCGCCAGCATTATAACCGGGGCGGGCAAGGCCGCGGCCAGTGTTTCTGCGCGGGGGAACTTCGCTTTATTGCACGACCTGGATAAATGCGATGGCTGTCCCCACCTGGATACCCCTGCCTGTGTAGCAGCCTGCCGGATTAAAAATAAACCGAATTTTCCTGAGCCGCAACAGCCTATCAAGTACTATTGGCCTCAGAAAAACTTCGAGGATTGGTCCGGCAAAAGGGATGTTACCACCAGACTTACCCCATATAACTGGACCTACGTGCAGCACTTGGAGTTTGAACATAAGGGGCAAAAAGTCAAGGTCCACATCCCGCGCAAGTGCATGCACTGTGATAATCCCCCCTGTTCGACCCTATGTCCTTTCGGGGTCAACGACAAGACACCGGAAGGGGCAGTGATTATCGACCCCAAGGGTTGTTTCGGCGGTGCCAAATGCCGTGATGTTTGCCCCTGGCACATTCCCCAGCGGCAAGCCGGGGTAGGGTTGTACTTGAAGGTAGCCCCTGATTATGCCGGCGGCGGGGTAATGTATAAATGCGATATGTGCCACGATCTGATCACCCAAGGAGAGCAGCCGGCTTGTGTATCCGCTTGCCCCCGGGGTGCCATCCAGTTTGGCAATAAGGAAGGGCTGCGCCAATATGCCCGGCAGTGGGCGGACGAGAATAATGGCTATGTTTATGGAGATGCTGAGAACGGCGGAACCGCTAATTTCTATATATCCAAAGTGCCCTTCGAGGCTATCAATGAAGCCATCCAGGCTCAGGACCTGGACGGTAAACCCGGGAAAATCGGCATGCCGGTAAATATCGAAAATCCCCTTGATGAACCCGGCAAGATGATGAGCGGATTTTTGATGGCGCCGGTGGCTGGCGTACTGGCCGCTGCGGTTAGCACCTATCAGATAATGAAGGGAGGAACGGACGATGAAGATTAAACGCCACAACCTGGCCATCCGTTTTACCCATTGGATGCCGGCTTTATCTATTTTTGTACTGATATTCACCGGTTTTGGTCAAATGCCGGTCTACAAAAGGTACTTCGTAGACCAGCTGCCGGGCCTGGGATGGTCCAGTAATTTTCTGATAACCCTGAATATTCACTACGCAGCCGCGATGGTACTGATATTCATCAGCGCTTTTTACCTGACCTATCTGCTGCGCAGCAAGAGATTCGATATCATTCCCCGCCGGGGAGACTTCAAGGAATCAGTGCAGATATTTGCATCCATGGTGGGTCTGACTGAGGAGCCGGATAATGATAAATACCTGGCGGAACAGCGGTTGGCTTTCGCCGTTACGGCTTCGTCGGTCTTGGCCTTAATCGTGACCGGCCTGGTGAAGGCATATAAAAATCTGCCCGGAGTGAGTTTCAGTCCGGAAGCGGTTTTCTGGCTGGCCCAGGTTCATAATCTGTTTACCGTGATCCTGCTGCTGTCGATCATCGTTCATCTGCTGGCCTTCTTGATCAAGGCCAACCGGCCCCTGGTACCCAGTATATTTACCGGTCAAATAGACACTGAATATGTGATGCATCGACATCGTAAATGGTGGGAAAGGATAAACGCCCGGGCCGGATTGAACCTGGAAGACCAGGCGGCTCAAAAAGAGGCAGAGGCGATAGCTTTTGATGAAGACGGCATGGAGAGCAATGCTGCATCGATAGGGTAGGGCGATCACTGGGGGCGGTTCTCCCGGTGGGCCAAACCCCAAGTTCAGCGGAAGCTTTTCGGAATGATACCAGGAAAAGCTGCAGAACATATGGATATAACTCGATGCTTGCATCATTTTGAAGGGAAACCATATGACCAAATATATCGCGGTAGCAACCTTGGTATTGCTGATAATATTGGTTGTATTTCGCGCTCATCAACTAAAAAAGCTGGGCGTAAAAGCGGTTCAATTCGGTGAAATGGACAAGAAAGATTTCTTGATCCCGCCATTTTTCCTGCTGTTCTTCTACATTGTGGTCGCCAGCGCATTCGGTCTGCCCAATATCGGAGCTGAATTATTTTATAATGAATTGGCAGGCTGGATAGGCGTGGCTTTATGCGTGATAGGTGTTCTATTCTTTATATACGCTATGGTCTCCTTTGGAAGGAACTTTCGGGTCGGTTTGGATGAAGATCACCCCGGAGATCTGGTGACCACAGGTGCGTTTTCCATCAGCCGCAATCCAATCTATACGGCTTTCGGATTGGTTCTGCTGGGAGTGTTTTTGATAACTGCCAATTGGGTCGTATTAATCTACGTTGGTGTGGGAGTGTGGCTCTTCAACCGCCAAATCCGCCTGGAGGAAAAATCGCTGCAAAAGCTCTACGGCCAAAGATATGCGGAATACTGTAAGAGGGTCAGGCGGTTTTTGTAATTTGGGCTTGGATTCAAAGGCGTTGACCGGGAGATGGTCTTGGAGTAACTGATCAGCCGTTGGGGGCGGCTCATTCACCCCCGATCGCTCGGGTAGCGCACCTTAATCCACTAAACCGACGTTGATACATAGCCATGTTGCGCGGCGGGTTCGGGAATCGGCAAACCATCTTCCTTCAACCCCTGTAGGTGTAAAGCAAGTGCGATTTTAAGATTCTTTAATACTTCATCCGTTGTAGCTCCAGTGGCTACACAACCAGGCACATCAGGCATAAAAGCCGAATAATTGTGATCATTTTTTTCGATTATAACCAAGTAATCCACCTAATTACCTCCTCTTCAATCCGGCTTGTTTGAAAATGCTATTCAAAGTACCAGGTGCGATATCATCATTTAGTTTTCCCGCAATTGTAACACGTCCAGATTTCGTGAGATGCTTGTATTGTCTGTGACTGCCTACCTGTTTGACCAGATACCATCCATCATCGTTAATTATCTTGATTACTTCCCTAACTTTTAGAGGCATGGCGTCTCCTGATATCATACTTCACTCATTCGAAATTATTAATAATAGCTGGGCTGCCCACTATAACCATTGTATACATTTTATCACTGTATGTGGCTGTTTATCAGTCGTATCCTTTAATAGTACATTCCTTATGGCAGCATTTTGTGTTTTTGATTCGGCATGGTTATTCTTGGCCAGCGAAGAGAGCCATCCTTCTCATGCAGGTGATATTTAGCAGGATAATGGAAAATAATGTAGAAAGTAGGGGGCAACCCTGGATACGCTTCTAATGAATCGAATAGAGGAAGGGGACGCAACTATATGACGTTGGATGAAATACGTGTAAGTTGTGAAATTCTTCATGACCATACAGTCAATTATGCTATGCAGCAAAATCATGTACCTATAATTAAGCGTTTTTGTATAACCAATGATGGTAGTAAGGATCTGGAAAATGTCACTGTTCAAATTAAAACCGAACCGGAGCTCTCGTTACCTTGGGAAACTACCATTTCTTCAATAAGAACCGAACAAAAGATAAATTTAGGAACAGTTGACATACAATTATCGCCTGCTTTTTTGGGCAGTCTGACGGAACGATTGAATGCTAGGCTAACCGTTACGGTACTATATGAAGGAGAAATAATATTCACTAGTATAGCGCCCCTGGACATTCTTCCTTATGACGAATGGAGCGGGACTCAAACCTTACCTGAAATTATTGCTGCATTTGTCTACCCCAATCATCCTGAAATTGCCACTATCCTTCATAAGGCGACCGAATATCTTGGAAAATGGACCGGTAACCCTTCACTGAATGGTTATCAAAGTAAAGATCCTCAGCGAGTGCGCAACCAACTTGCTGCAATATATGCTGCTTTACAGGATAAAGAGATCGTCTATTGCGTGCCGCCAGCAAGCTTTGAAGAACATGGGCAAAAAATACGTACGCCGGACATCATTAATGAACAACGCCTTGGTACCTGTCTTGATTTGACAGTACTATTTGCTGCATGCAGCGAAGCTGCTGGTCTTCATCCTTTGATCATTTTCACCAAGGATCATGCTTTTCCTGGCGTGTGGTTGGTGGAGGAGTCGTTTGCTGAAAGCCTTCAAGATGATGTCGCATTATTGAACAAACGCCTTGTTCCCGGCGTTGATGAGATCTGCGTCCTAGAATCTACTTCTTTTACGGCGGGAAATAATTCTTCCTTTGATGAAGCTGTGGAGCTGGCTGAAAACGAGTTGTCAGATATTAATCGATTTCATTTCTTTATTGATGTTCACCGAGCCAGGATTAGTCAAATCCGGCCTTTACCATTAAGAACAAGTGTACCGTATGTAAGTGATCCTGCTGCCATAGTCCTGCCTGCACAGCATAATACACCCCAACCCGACGAAAGAAACACCAATCCGTTAGGCGAAGGTACTGGCATCAAGAACACCCGGTTAGATCAGTGGGAACGCCGGTTATTAGATTTGAGCCTTCGAAATACCCTCTTGAATTTTCGTGTTACGAGTTCGACTATACCAATATTAACTGCGGAATTGTCTGATTTGGAGGATGCCCTGGCAGATGGAATGGACTTTCAGATTCATGCCCGACCTACGGATTGGGAAGGCAATCTCCGTGATACAGGTATTTACCGGCGAAGAATGCATAGTAATCCTCACATACAACTGTTGAAAGCGGAGTTTTCTCAGCATCGGCTGAGGGCTGATCTGCCTGAAAAAGAATTAACTAACCGGCTAACGCAACTTTATCGTGCGGCGCGAACCAGCCTGGAGGAAAACGGCGCCAGCACATTTTTCCTAACCCTGGGAACACTGATTTGGTATGAAGCGGAGGCTAGCGAAAAGCCTCGTCGCGCTCCTATTTTACTTATTCCGATGGAGATAACCCGAAAATCAGTCCGTACAGGATATTTGATAAGAGAAAGCGACAGTGAACCACAGCTTAATATAACTTTGCTGGAAATGCTTCGCCAGGACTTCGGGATCAACATTAATGGTCTGAATCCTTTGCCCACTGATGACCATGGCGTAGATGTTCAGAAGGTCTTGAACCATATCCGGCAATCAGTGATGCATCAACCTCATTGGGATGTGATAGAAGACGCTTATTTGGGATTGTTTTCGTTTAGTAAATTCGTAATGTGGCATGATTTGAAAGTTCGAACTGAAGATTTAATGCGCAATAAAATTGTTGCCAGTTTGATGGCGGGGAGTTTGCAATGGGATCCTCAGGAACCTGGTTCAAGTGCTGATTTACTTGACTCTACCTACCATCCCAAAGACATTATATGTCCAATTAGTGCAGATTCTTCTCAATTAATGGCTATTGCCGCAGCAGACGCAGGAAGAAGCATTGTTTTACACGGTCCTCCTGGTACTGGAAAGTCCCAGACCATTACTAATATGATCGCACATGCTTTAGGGCAGGGTAAAACTGTTTTGTTTGTGGCTGAGAAAATGGCCGCGTTATCCGTCGTTCAAAGACGTCTTGAACAAATTGGTTTGGCGCCATTTTGTTTAGAGGTGCATTCGAACAAAAGCGAAAAGAAAGATGTTTTAGACCAATTACACAATTCTTTGGAAACTGCGCGATTGGGGAATCCCCAAAACTGGGAGCAAGAAGCTAATCGTCTTGCAGATTTACGCAGCGACTTAAATAGTTATGTACAAGCCTTGCATTGTGAACGCAGCATAGGTCACTCGTTTTTCTATGGTTTGTCAAAGTATGCTGCTGTGAGTCAGTTTCCGCATGTTGTTGTTTTCAATGAGGAGCAAGTCAAGCATATAAAGCCAGAAAAACTACTGCATTGGCAAAACCAAATCAGGCACGTACAAGTAGCCGGTGAGGCCTGTGGACACCCCCATGGACATCCCTGGAAAGACTCTAAACTAACCAATTATCTGCCACAGCTGCGGGCAAAATTGGAAGAATATCTACGAGAACTGCACAGCCAGATTAAGCATTGGGAAGAAACTGTCACCCCCATCGCTGAGGTTTTAAATCTAGGCGGCCATACCAGAAGTTACCAGGATTTATTGACTATGATGGAATGTGCAAAATTATTTGTTGCCACTCCCGCGATGACAGGAAACATGGTGCGAACGAACGATTGGGATGAGGTTCAGTCCGCAGTTGAAAACTGGATTAAGCATGGCCGCGCCAGGGACATGCTCCGCAGCGATATTTTTTCTCGATATAGTGAGCAGGTATTGAGACTTGATATTGTGGCTCTGCGGGAGTTGCTTGAGACCTCACAACAAGAATGGTTTATACCGCGTTTATTAGGACAGTCGAAAGTGACGAAACGGTTGCGAACCGTCATTAAGCCTGGTATCCAAATAAAAGGAATTGACCTGGAAAATGAACTGGAGCAGCTAAACCGTCTCAAAGATGAAGAAAGTATCTTGTCTTCGGCAAGTGATCGCGCTCGTGATCTGCTTGGGCGGCTCTGGCAGGATGGTGAGGCTGATTGGAACGCTGTAGCCGATGCCTGTCAATGGACGGAGAAGATAAGAAAACTAACTGCTCAATTTTCGGGCACTGATCTTACCAAGATGGAGTTCCTGCGTGATCACTGGGCAAAGCTAGTCGCTGAACATCGCGACCAACTAAGTTCGGAAGGAGTTTTGGCCAAGCAATTTCAGAATTTTATTGAAGCAGGCGAAGAGACCAAAAAGTCATGGGAGGTATTAAGTGCCCAAGCAATGATGGATACATGTGTATTCAGTATTCCTGATTCAATTGATTGGTTCCCTGCTATTATTAATCGGGTTGATAAATGGATATTAAATATGGATGCACTTAGGGACTGGTGCGCCTGGTCCCGTGTCAGAAAGGAAGCAATGGATGAGGGGCTATCACCGCTTGTGATATCTTACGAGGAAGGGAAATTCCGGAACAGCGAAGTCGAAACAGCCTTCACCCAAGGCTTTTATCAGGCTTGGTTGGAATATCAAATATCAGAAGATAAAGTTCTGTCCTCATTCTCACGAGGATTATTTGAAGACAAGATCAATCAGTTTCGAGATTTGGATTTAAGGCTTGAAAAAACGTCACGAGAAGAAGTCTATGCCCGATTGGCGGCTAAACTACCTAATAATGTGGGTGATGTAGCGCAACGATCGGAAGTGGGTATCCTGCAACGAGAAATAATGAAGCAACGCGGCCATATGGCATTGCGAACCCTTTTTCAAAAAATCCCTACTGTTTTGACTATCTTGAAACCCTGCTTATTGATGAGTCCATTATCTGTGGCCCAGTATATAGATGCGGCATATAAGCCCTTTGACTTAGTGATTTTTGACGAAGCGTCTCAAGTACCAACCTGTGATGCAGTCGGCGCAATTGCACGTGGCACAGAGGTAATTGTGGTCGGAGATCCCAAACAATTGCCACCGACCAATTTCTTTTCCACCATGGTTAAAGAGCGCGACGAAGAAGATATGGATTTGCAGGACTTGGAAAGCATTCTTGATGATTGCCTGGCGATTCGAATGCCGGAAGAACGGCTAAAGTGGCATTACCGCAGTCAGCATGAGAGCTTGATTGCCTTTAGTAATTACCAATATTACGGTAACAGACTCTATACATTTCCATCTCCTGATGAT
>JAAYJY010000034.1 GCA_012522705.1 Syntrophomonadaceae bacterium
CACCACGGCGGACCTCATCGGAAGCCAGGGCCGCCGCCAGGCTGTCGACAAGAGGATAGGCCTGTACCTTAGCGGCCAGGAATTCCAGGCTGAGCCAGTCGTCCTCTACAATCTTCACAATTCCCTCGATGATACGGCCCCGATTGTTGGGTATGATGGCGGTATGGGGGATGAACTTCAATCCCAGTGGGTGACGAAAGAGTGCCACTACCGCGAACCAGTCGGCCAGGGCGCCTACCAGGGCTGCTTCAAAGGCGGCAAAAAACAAGCCCCCCGTAAAACTGGTCCGAAAGTTCCAGGATACCAGCGAGCCCAGGAACACCAGTACCAGCATGGCAGTCGCTGCCGCTTTCATCTTCTTCATCAGAGCGTATCCCCCTTGCTTGGGATGATGGAATTCCTGCTTCTACCTAATAGTATAATGATTAGCACGGTCGAATGCATTATCAACTGCCGGCCAAGTTTCATATGTGCAAAAGCCAGCCACTGCAACCAAACCACAGTCGCAGGTGCTGGCCCCCTAAACTTGTCTTTCGTTTGGCCAATCTACTAGTGTACGGTTACCTCCCTGGCGCCAAAATTCCTCATCACCCGGGCGGCTTCATCGGTTAGATTATCATCCGCTTTTAGGACCATCACCGTGTTGCCTTCTCTCACCTTGGATTCGAAGAAACGGCTCCTGTCTTCGGGGATTCCGTAATCGGCCAGAGCGCCGGCAAGGCCCCCGGTGATCGCGCCGGCGGCAGCCATCGCCAGGGGTCCAATGGCCAGTATCGGTCCTATGCCCGGGACTACCATGGCCCCGGCGCCCAGGGCCAGACCGGCCAGCCCTCCCAGGCCTGCGTTGATCGCGGCGGCACTGGACAGGTTCGAGCTGGAGCTGCCCATATCGCGGTTACCAGTCTCATCGCCTTTTTCATTGGCCAGTATCGATATCTCGTTGAATCCCTTGTCCTTGAGTTCCCGCAAAGCCTGATGGGCCTGGCCGTTATCCTCGAAGTAGCCTATAACTCTTCTGGACATGATACATACCTCCTGTCTTGTTTGTTTAATAATATTGCCTGGTCTGTGAAAAAATATGTTAGTTGGCGCACCCTTGGAGCATGCAGCTTGAGCCAATCTAAAAACTTTTTGCTATACTATCTTCATGGAAGGCACTTATTTCCTTGCAGCAGGTGTGTGGGAAGAAATCGAGGATCCAGCCAGGTCGCGCCGACTTAGGTGTTCAGGGTGGGACCGGGAGGATGACCGGGAGGTGAGGATAGGTTTCACAACACCAACGCGATGGATTACAAAGGAGATGATGCAAATGCGGGTAAGCAAGAACCTATGGTCATTACTGCTGGTTCTGACAGTATTGTTGCTGGGCTGGACTACGGCGGCGGCAGCATTGGAAACCAGGACCGGAGACATGGTGAGTGTGCCAGCCGGAGACATTCGTGGACCCCTGTTTGTTTCCGGCAATAACCTATCTGTCGATGCCAATGTAGATGGGGATGTGTTTGCGGCCGGATCTTCCATAACCATAAACGGTAATGTGACTGGAGACGTTATCGCCGCCGGCAACACGATCGTGATCAACGGTGCTGTCGCTGGGGATATTCGTACTGCTGGCAATAACATAGACATCAGCGGCCCGGTGGGCGGCAGCATTACCGGTGCGGCCAATTCGATAA
>JAAYJY010000035.1 GCA_012522705.1 Syntrophomonadaceae bacterium
AGTGGAAGAAGACACCCAATCTCCCACGCAGACGGACTACATCACCGTAAAGATAGCGGTAGTGGGCGGTGCCGGCAACCTGCTCTATGGCCCCCGCGAAGTCAAGGTCTATGATAGCGACGAATATGGCTATACAGCTATGGGCGCACTGGACGCCACCGGTTTGAGCTGGACCATGTCCAACAGTGCGGATGGCTTTATAACCGAGATTGGCGGGGAAGAGAATGAAGGCATGAATGGCTGGATGTATTCGATCAATGGAACAAATCCCTCTGATGTGCCGATGTACGAAGATGTGGAGGATGGCGACAAGGTTATCTTCTGGTACAGCATGGATATCACGGAAGACGGACCAAGCTGGGATGACGTATTGGATTTAAGCGATAATCCGCCGTCCCACCCAGAAGGGCTGAGGGAAGCCAAACTTATATTTTCCCGGTACGAATACGAGTTGAAATCCCTGAAGAAAGAGAGTGAGGTCTGGAATCAGGAAAATCGCCTGTCCCCGTCGGAATTGAAACGGCTGAAAAAAATGTTGGATGGCAACCGGGTCGACTTTACCGGTGATATCGATGAGGAGGGGGGTTACCTGGTAGATTCCGACGACATGGAAGTAGCCATCCTGGTGCCGGAAAATGCAGTTGACCGTTCTCTGACCATAACTATCGAAGAGTTGGCGGCCGGAGAAGCCCAGCAACAGATCGGCATCAAGATTCTATCCTCCGTCTATGAATTTGGCCCCAGCCCGTTGGAATTCAACAAACCAGTAACGATCTGCTTCAAAGTGGCGATCGATGAGGATGTCGATCTTGACAGCCTTACCCCCGCCTGGTGGGATGAGGCCAATCAGAAGTGGGTGCCCATCCCCGGAATTATCGATCTCGAATACGGGCTGGTGATCTTCCGGGTCGACCATTTCAGCCAGTATGCCTTGCTGAGCATAGGCCCGGTGCCGGCAGCGGCGGCTCCCCGGGTCACCTTCCCGGATGTAGGCGAGGACATGGCCTGGGCCCGGGATGCCATCGAAATCCTGGCCGGGCAGGGGATCATCATGGGAACCGATGCGGGATTATTTGAACCCCACCGGCCCATAACCCGAGCTGAATTCATCCAGATCATCGCCAATGCCCGTGGATTGGAACCTTCCACCGGACTGGACGGCATTTTCAGCGACGTGTACCCGGTCGACTGGTTTGCTCCCGCAGTGGTAGCGGCCTTCAATAACCGTATAGTCACTGGCAGTCCCGACGGGACCTTCAAGCCGGGGCAGGAAATCAGCCGCGCCGAGGTGGCGGTGATATTTGCCAACATGAGCCCGGAGACCGTCATCGACCAGATAGCCGGGCTGTCGTACCAGGATATCCATACCATCCCCACCTGGGCATTCAGGGCGGTTAAATTTACTCACCAGCAGGGCTTGATGAGCGGTTACGAAGACGGAACCTTCCGGGGCAACGGTCCGCTGACCCGGGCGGAAGCAGCGGTAATCATGTACAATTATCTAAACCTGATCGCAGCCGATCAATAGTATAAAAGAATGGGCAAGGGAAAAGTAAACCCGACCGGTAATGCCCACTGGCATTATCATCGCAACCACAACCTGAAAAGGAGGCAGTTTATGCGGCGCTGGTCTTGTCTGTTGATGTTGATATTGATTCTCCTGGCCGCAGCCGCGGGGTGTTCGCAGCGGCAGGCATTGGATCCTGGCAATACCGGGCTGGACAGCGTTCCGGCAGAGTCCGGCAGTCTGGCCGCAGTCCCGGCTGACAGCAGCGGGTCGCCAACTGATGCCCAATCACCGGAACGTCAGGAGTCGCCGGACAACCCGGCAGCGCCGGAAGGTTCGGATTCACCGGTCAGCAGCCCGGCGCTCCAGACAGCAGAGCCGGTCGGGAACAGCCCGTCCGCTGCCGGGGCGGGCACGGTTCGGCTCACCATAAGCAAGAATTACGGCCGCGAGACCCTGGCAGCCAAACAGGCAGCCATCCAGGCCGATTGGACTGTACTGGACCTGCTTGATGCCAACACCAGTGTCACCACCAAATATGACGGGAGTTTCATCAACGGCCTGGCCGGAATCGAATCAGACAGCGGCGGCTGGGTAGGGGAAAAAAAGGACTGGTTCTTCTATGTCAACGGCATCTGCACCGATGTGGGCGCCCTGGGATATACCCTGCGCAGCGGGGAAGCGGTTTGGTGGGACTACCACCCCTGGACTAGTCTGGGCAACGCCTATTCGGCCGTCATAGGTTGTTATCCGGAGCCCTTCATCCACGGGTATCGTGGCCAGGCTGGGCCGGTCACGATAATGACCGCCCCTGACAGCCAGGACCTGGGGTCACGCCTGCAAACCGCTTTGAAGAAACAGGGGGCGGCCGCGGTGACTGTCACGGCGTTAGATAACAATCGCCTGGAGAATCGTAATGGACCGGTCATGGTAGTGGGCACCTGGGACCAGGTGAAACAGATGCCGTGGCTGGCTGGTTTGAATGAGGCCTACCGGAAAACCGGTATCAGTGTGCATTTTAAGGACGAGGGCCTGGAATTACTGGATTACAAGGGCGGCGCGGCCCGCACCATCAGCGGCAGTGCGGGGATCATCGCGGCATGCGGTTCGGGCCTGGGAGATGCCAGTCCGGTGTGGCTGGTGGTGGGAACCGACCTGGCGGGGGCGCAGCAGGCCGTTGAGGTCCTGGTCAGCAATCCGGCAGGCATTCGCCAGTGCTATAGTGTTGCCCTGACAGACGGGCAGTTGATCAGACTGCCCTTGCAGTGAGGTAATGCTCATGTTGGCCTATCGCGAAGAGGATAATTTGATTCATAAACTGCATCCCTTGACTACGGTGGTCTTTGTGGCGGTGGTATTTGTCCTGGCGCTGGTCTTTTCCCATCCGGTCTATCTGCTGGGCTTGCTGCTGGTGATAGGAACAGTCATCGTAGGCGCCGGTCACTACCGGGAATGGAAGTCCTACCTGAAGTTCTCATTGGTGATGATCGCGATAATAATAATAGTCAACGGGCTGTTCGTGCATGTGGGGCAGACCATCATATTTACCAGCCCTGATCTTTTAGGACGTGGGAGGATCAACGTCAGTCTGGAGGCCCTGGCCTTTGGAGCTGGGATGGGGATAAGACTGTTGGTGATAATCAGCGCCTTCTGCCTGTATACCTGTGCGGTGCATCCGGATAAGGTCATGAAGCTGTTCGGGCGGGGCAGCAAATCGGTCCTCATCATGACTTTGTCTACTCGTCTGTTCCCGCTCATGGTCAAGGACTATTACCGGATAATCGAGGTGCAGCGCTGCCGGGGAGTCAAATTCGATCAGGGCCGCTGGTGGCAGCGGGCCCGCAACCTGCTGCCCATCGTCAGCATCCTGCTGGTGTCGTCGCTGGAACGGGCCCTGCAATTGGCGGAATCCATGCATGCCCGGGGATATGGCAGCGGCCCCCGGACCAGTTACAGCCGGGAATTGTGGCGGCCCCGGGACTACCTGATCCTCACCACGGTGGGGGTTGGTCTGGTGCTGGGGATTTGGGCGGCCCTGCAGGGTTGGTCGAGTTATAGTTACTATCCGCGCCTGCCTGCCATACAAAGCGCCGATGTGGAAATGACCGGCTTGATCGTATTGATGCTGATGGTGCCGGCAGTTTTGAATTGGGGGTGGGGAAAATGGCCATTATTAAAGTCAAAAATCTGACCTACCATTATCCTGACAGCAGAATGGCCGCCCTGGACAGAATCGATCTGGAAATCCCGGAGGGCCAGTTTGTCCTGGTAGTGGGAGGCTCGGGCAGCGGCAAATCCGCCCTGGTGCGCGCCATGGCCGGCCTCATCCCGGACTATTACGGGGGTTCCTTTAGCGGCGGGGTATATCTGGACAATAAGGAGATCCGCCAGCTGAAGCGGCGTGAATTGGTGCAGAAGATCGGACTGGTATTCCAGGATCCCGAGAGCCAGTTGGTGATGACCAATGTGGAACAGGAGCTGGCCTTTGGCCTGGAGAATCTGGCTTTGCCCAATAACCTGATAAAGCGGCGGGTGATGGAGATGGCCAGCGCCTTGAATCTGACCGGCCGGCTGGACGGTTCCATCCCCGAATTGTCAGGGGGCCAGAAACAGAAGGTGGCTCTGTCTTCCGTCCTGGCCATGCAGCCGGAGATACTCCTGCTGGATGAGCCCACCTCCCAGCTCGACCCCATCGCCGGTGAAGACCTGCTGACCATGGTCCGGCGGTTAAATGAGGAAAACGGGCTGACGGTAGTGCTGATCGAACAGCGCCTGGAAAGATGTTTTCACCTGGCCGACCGCATATTGGTCATGGATAGGGGCCGCATCGTTTATGACCACGATGATCCGGAGAAGGTGGCCCGTTGGGCGGTTGCCAACCACAGCCGTTTCATACCGCCCCTGGCCAGGCTATTTGCCAGTGTCGGTTATCCAGCCGTACCGGTCACAGTCAAACAGGGCCGCGCCCTGCTGCGCCATGATCACCGGCCGGAACGAGAGGCGGCCCGTCCGCCGTCCCCGCCGTCCCCTAAAAAGGTGGTCAAGGCCGGGGCCTCCAGCCAGCCCCTGATTGATATGAAGCACGTGTGGTTTTCCTATCCTGATGGGGAAGAGGTACTAAAGGATGTCAACTTCACCATCAATCCCGGTGATTTCATCGTCCTGATGGGTGAAAACGGGGCCGGCAAGACCACCCTGGTCAAAAATATCAACGGACTGCTTAAACCCAGCCGGGGGCAGCTTCGAGTCGGGGAACGGGACGTCAGGCAATTGTCGGTGGAAGACATTGCCGGCATGGTTGCGTACCTGTCCCAGGACCCCAATGATTACCTGTTTCTGCCCAGTGTCAGGGAAGAATTGGCTTTCACCCTGCATAACCTCGGCTTGCCTGACGACGGTATCAGTGAGCAGCTGCTGAAAAGCCTGCACCTGGATTCCCTGGCGGACCGCAACCCCCGCGATCTCAGCACCGGGGAGCGCCAGCGGGCCGCTCTGGCCGCAGTTTTGGTCAGCCGGCCGCAGTTGCTTATGCTGGATGAACCTACCCGCGGCCTGGATTACGCCCTGAAAGAGGAATTAGGCTCCATTTTGCAGCAATTGCAGACGGCGGGCACGGCGATCATGGTGGTCACCCATGACGTGGAATTTGCCGCCGAGTACTCTGAGAAAATAGTGCTGATGGGCCAGGGCAGCATAATCGCGGAGGGGAATAAATATGCCATGTTGTCCGATTCCACCTTCTATTGTCCCCAAATAAGCAAGCTGTTCAATAACATGGTGGAGGGGGTAGTGACGTTTAAACAAGGTCAGGCAGTTTTGACGAAAATGATGGCGATCAACAACAAGCAAGCCCTTTCGGTCTGAAGACAAAAGGGCAAAGCGATTCATAGACAGTGAGGAGGCAAGCGCGATGAGAAAGATCAAGAAGTTCCTGTGCCTGGTAGTGGCCATGGTTTTGATCTGTACATACAACCTGCCGGCGGCGGCCGCTGCAGCTTTCCCTGAACAGCAGGCCGGGCAGAGCATCAGCCGGGCAATGGCCTATTTCCATAGGGTCCAAAACCCGGATGGCGGCTTCTCGGTCCAGGCTGGCCGCAGCAGCAATGCGACCCTGACCAGCTGGGTTGTTTTGGCGATCACCGCCGCCGGTGAAAACGCCGGCGGCTCCAGCTGGGCTCCGCAGGGAAACAGCCCGGTCGATTTCCTGCGCGGCAGCAAGACTACCGGCGAGACCAACGATTACGCCCGCCTGCTGCTGGCTTTGTCGGCGGCTGGCCAGGGCCCGGTCCATCAGGATGTGGATCTGGCTGCCAGGATTGCCTCCTTGCAGCAGGCCAATGGCCAGTTTGCCCAGTTCGATATAGGGGAAAGAGGATTTATCAATTCCCATGTGTGGTCAATCCTGGCGCTGGCTTCGGCCGGGCAGCCGATACCCCAGGCGGACAAGGCCCGCCAATGGCTGTTGAGCCGGCAGAACGATGATGGCGGGTTCGGTTGGATAGAGGGTATGGCCAGTGATGCCGATGACACCGCGGTGGCTATCCAGGCCCTTGTGGTGATGGGGGAGGAGCCAGCCGGGTCTGCGGCCATCGGTCGCGCTCTCCAGTACCTTAAAAA
>JAAYJY010000036.1 GCA_012522705.1 Syntrophomonadaceae bacterium
ACATCACCCATCTCCCCACAACCGGATGGGCGATCATTATAGCCGGGAGGATGCCCTGAGGTAAAGAGATCAGAATACTATATCGAAGCAAAATATCAAGTATACCCGCTATGACCCCCATGGATCCCACCCGGCTGTCCTTCATTATCTCTAAGCTTCGTTCCCGCGAACGGCCGCTGAATATCCCATCGCAGGTATCCAGCAGTCCATCGAAATGTATCCCACCGCTCATGAATATCGGCACCACAATAATTAGCACTGCCATGACATGAACCGGCAAAAATGCTCCCAATAAAAGGTACAGCCCCCCATTCACTAACCCGATAATTCCTCCCACCATCGGGAAAAATATAATCGAGCGGCTGAAAACCTTGGGATCGTAAGATCTATTTCTCTGGGGAACCGGAATCCTGGTCAGAAAAGCCAGGGAAGCCAGAAATGCATCCATTTGTCCCTCTCCCCTTACCCGGCTAAAATCTTCGCTATACACGCCCCGGACAGAACCGCCATGATCCCGACAGCATATATAAATCGGGGCGTCTGCTTGATTGTCTGCCGATTCAATTCGCTTTCCTTAATTCCCAAGTGGGGGCGGCAAGAAGGAATCCCATCATAATAGTTGGTTCCTTCCAATTGCACTCCCAGGGCACCCGCCACTCCATCTACGATGTTCTCCGCCATGGTCTCAACCGTAGCCCGGACCATCTCCGTTTCATCCATATGGTTAGTGTCCCGACCCACAATGCCATCCACCGCCTGCCGCGCCTTAATCCACTCCCCTTGGTTCAAATGACTGTAAACTGAACACCCTACCTGGACCAAACCCCGGGCGGAAATAGTAGTGGAGATCAGCCAAGCCGATATATTTAACTGGGTGGGGCAGACCGGCAGGGTCGCCTGCGCCCAGATAAATTAGAAACGCCAGCGGGACTGTCAGCCAAACCATATGATCACGTGCCTTTGGCCAGCGATTTCAGCTCAAGCGGGATACCAGACACTGTAAGCCACGCTTCATCAGCCTGGGCAGCGAGAGCCTGATTGGCCCGACCGATAACATCCCGGTACCTTCTGGACAGGGGATCGCCGGGAACGATACCCCATCCTACCTCGTTGGATACGATTATCATATCCGCGGCAGAATTATAGCTTACCTGAGCCAGTTCAGCTATTTTCTCCAGCAACTCGTCTTCGGCTGATCCTGACCTGGGATCTAATATTAGATTTAGAACCAGCAAAGTAATACAATCTAACAGAAATACCATTCCCGGACTATCTTTTTCCCTTATCACCGAGGCGGGATCCAACGGTTCTTCCACCGTTTGCCAGTTTGCCGGCCGGCGCGCCTGATGCCGCGAGACCCTTTCCACCATTTCCTCGTCACCGGGTACACAAGTAGCGATATAGATAACCGGGTTGCCTATCTCCGCGGCCATCCTTTCCGCAAAGGAACTCTTACCGCTGCGGGCCGCACCGGTAATGAAAATCAACTTGCCGCGAGGCATCATGGCCTCTCTCCTTCTATCATTCGAACTGCCTCCCATTCGTTATTGACCCGATGCGCGCCCGAATCCAGCAACTGTTTATAGAGTCGGGTGGCCTCACCACCGGTATAATCCCGGGTGATTATGGCAGGATTATCTATCACAACCACCCGGCCCCCCCGCTCAGCTTCGGCAATTACACACTCCAGGTTTAAGAGGTTCCCCATCCCAAAAGCTGCCCCCGCCAAAATGGTGAAGTCGGCTTTATTCATCATATCCCGATTGCGCCTTGCTTCTTCCATACCCAGACCACTAAAAGGGTGGGCTTCGATAATGCTCACGCCTAAACGATTAGCTTCGTCCCAGTCACTGTCGGCCACGTTAACCACCCCGATGCTTACATTCCAGCCCGCCTTAACCAAGCTCCGCAACAGCCCCCCACCAGACCCGCCCCCCCCTACTACATGCACCCAATCTGGGCGGACCGCTTTGACCGCTCTATGGTCATCGTTATGAAACAAGATGTACGGAGGGGCAGCTAAATCAAACTGCTCCACTTTGATCTCGCAGCCGTAAACGTCTTTTATCATATCGGCGGTTATTACATGCTGGGGGGGACCGATCGCATGGATAGTACCCTGCTTTATCAGAACAAGATAATCACAATAGCGGGATGCCAGATTAAGATCATGCAGGACCATGATGATGGTTATCCCATATTGGCGACGGAGTTTGGCCAGAAGTTGCATGATCTCTATCTGGTAATTTAGGTCCAGGTATGAAGTGGGTTCATCAAGCAGAAGTATCTTGGGTTCTTGGGCCAAAGCCCGGGCCAATAACACTCTCTGCTTTTCTCCTCCGCTGAGTTCATTCACCTGACGATCAGCCAGCCTGGTGGTGTCGGTCAAGTCCATAGCCTGCTCAACTATCCCGATATCTAATCTGCCTTCACTGGCAAATCTTTTCATGTGGGGGATGCGCCCCATCATAATCAGGTCCCTTACCGTAAACGGAAAACTCAAGCTCTGTTCCTGAACAACCACCGCCATCTTCTTGGCTATCTGGGTGGCCGGCACTTTGTATATGTCTTCCTCTTCCAACATTACTTTACCATGCAAAGGCTGTAACACCCGGCTCATAGCTCGAAGAAGAGTCGACTTTCCAGAACCGTTGGGGCCGACAATTCCCACCATATCACTCGTGTGTATCTGAAGGCTGGCATCCTGCAACACGGGAGTCGCTCCATAGGTACAGGTTATGCCCAATATGTCGAAAATCACAATAGTACCCTCCCAAGGTTAAAACAGAGCATTCTTTTGCCGACGCAGCAGAAATATGAAGAAGGGCCCGCCGACCAGAGCCGTAATAATACCCACCGGCAACTCGCTGGGAGCGATAAGGACCCGGGACGCCGAATCGGCCAACAATAAAAATGTAGCCCCGGTCAAGGCTACCGCAGGCAGTAGGATGCGATGATCTGAGCCGAAGAGCATGCGAACGATATGAGGGATCACCAGTCCTACAAAAGCGATCATTCCGCTGACTGAAACACAAGCTCCGGTCAGTAACGCGGCCGCCATCAATAGATAGCGCTTGACCCTTTCCACCTCTACACCCAGATGCTGCGCTGATTCTTCACCCAATAACAAAGCGTTCAGTTCTCGGGCAAAAACAAATATGATAGCAGCACCAAAAATCCCATAGGGGAGGAACATAAACACATAGTCCCAACTCGCGCCCGAAAATCCTCCCATTAACCAAAATACTATCTGATGCAATTGCTCCCCGCTAAAATACAGGCAGAGGGATTCCACCGCCGACAATATCGTGTTTATCGCTATCCCCGCAAGCAATAGAGTCATTATCGGCACCTTGCCTCCCACCCGGGCCAGATTATACACTAGCGCTATGGTTATGATGGCAAAAACAAAAGCAAAAACCGGTATGCCAAAACGCATCGGGATGCCCCAGGCAGGATGAATCATGATGCTCAATACCGCTCCCAAAGCGGCGCCCGATGAGACTCCAATTACATAGGGGTCGGCCATTGGGTTACGGAACAACCCCTGGAAGGTGGCGCCTGCCAGTGCCAGTCCAGCACCAACCAGCCCGGCGAGTATTACTCTGGGGAACCTCATCGTCATTATGATAATGTCGTGTTCCGGTAGCCGATTGGTTCCCAACCCTCCCCCTAAACCGGGGATATGGCTTAACAAGATGTTTGCAATCTCGGCTGGCGGGATAAAGACGGCTCCAATGGTTATGCCAATAATCAAAGATCCCAGCAGCGCAGTCGCCAGGAGCAACAATATCGCGGATCTCTTCAATGTGCTGCGATACCCCATGATTTAATCATCCTGCCTTCTTTATTTGATCAGCGAGGGATGCAGGGCCTTGGCCATAGTCTCCAATCCATCCACAATTCGGGGTCCTGCCAAGGACACCAGGTCTGCTTCTATGGTATAAATGCGATTGTTCTTGACAAAATCAATCTGCGACCAACCTTGGCGGGATGCTACCTGCTCTGGCGATATTAGAGCGCCACTGCCATGACCATAAGAGTTAATCATTACGGTCGGATTCCTCTTAATAATCACCTCTTCGCTTAATTTCGGGTATGGCTCAATATTGTCGTCAGTCATATTTATCCCTCCGGCCAATCTGATTAGTTGAGCGATCAGGGTATCCTTGCCGGCAGACATATAGGGTTCGTACCAAAGTTCATAGTAAACCAGCGGTCTTTGGTCATTCGCCACCTTAGCGATCCTGACGCTCACGGCATCCACTCTGCTCTTTAAATCCCCTGTGAGTTCTGCTGCCTTGTTGTCAATTCCGGCCGCATTGCCTACCAACAGGATATTGCTATAAACCCCTTCAAGGGTTTTGGCATTTAGGACCACAACCTTAAGACCTGCATCTTCCATCGCCTTGAGTAATTGCATGTGAATATCGGAAGCCAATACCAAATCAGGCATAACCGCAACTATCTTTTCCAGACTGGGATCTTCAAATCCTCCCACTTTATACGCTTGCTTGGCTTCTTCAGGATAATCGCAATAATTGGTATTGCCAACTACCTTGGGACCTAGACCAAGAGCATATAAAATCTCGGTATTGCTGGGAGCAAGTGATACAATACGGGTTGGTTCGGCGGTCAGGATTATTTGCCGCCCCATATCATCAGTAATGGTTAATGGGTAGCCCTGACCGCTGGTTTGAACAGTTTCCTTATCTGAAGGTGCATTAGCCCCTCTGCTGCAACCAGTTACGGAAAAAACCACCCATACAATAACCATACATACCAATACTTTATTCTTCGCGAAACCGATACTCATTCCTGCAGGCCTCCCCCAAACATTTGAGCTAATCCATAATCACCCTGGCTTCATCAAAGGTAGCCATTTCACTCATTATCCGGTTTGCTGCCTCGATGACATTGAATGCCAGCGCCGCCCCGGTACCTTCTCCTAGGCGCATGCGCATGTGCAACATCGGCTTTAAACCGATGACCTCCAATAACACCTTATGCCCCGGTTCCTCTGACAGATGGGACGCGATTATGTAGTCTTTAGCCCGCGGAGCTAACTTACTGGCTATCAAAGCAGCTGCTCCTGATATGAAACCATCAATCACGACCGGAGTTCTGCGGGTTGCACAGCCTAAAATCAAGCCCGTCATTCCGGCTATTTCCAGTCCGCCCACCTTGGCCAAGACATCGATGGGATCATTCGGGTCAGGGCGATTAACTTCTAAAGCACTTCCAATAGCCTTAACTTTCCTTTCCACTCCTCCAACGTTCAACCCCACCCCCGGGCCTACGATTACTGATAAGGGCATATCGGAATAGGTCGCCAGGATAGCACTGCTGGACGTGGTATTACCAATACCCATCTCGCCGGTGGCCAGCACATTTATACCTTCTTCTATTTGTGTTTGAGCTATTTCTATTCCCACTTCGATGGCCTTTATGGCCTCTTGCCTGGTCATAGCCGGGCCCTTGGTCATATTGGCGGTACCCAGCCTCACTTTACGGGAGATGAGGTGAGGATCCTGCAATGTCGGATCTGCCACTCCAACATCCACAACTCTTACTTCAGCGCCAGCCAGGCGAGCCAGCACGTTTATTCCTGCTCCTCCCTTTAAAAAGTTATATACCATCTGGGGTGTGACTGACTGCGGCGCAGCACTGACTCCTTCTTCGACCACGCCATGATCACCAGCCATAACAATCACCATTTTGCTGCGCAGCATGGGGATGACATCACCGGTAATCCCTGCCAGTTGCACTGCCAGATCCTCCAACACCCCTAGGCTGCCGATGGGTTTGGTAAGGCTGTTAAGCCGATTGATAGCCTTTTGCATGGACTCTATGTCAAGAGGCCGGATATCCTCCAATACACTTTTTATGATCATCGTTTCCCTCCCTTGTTTCATATAAATCTCCATTCGGCCATTGAGGATATTCTATTGCTCCGGAGCAATTGCTCCGGAGCAAAAAGTCCGTATGCGCCTTGTCCGTTCTCATCTCGACTACATCGAACGTTCCATTGCGCAGCTTGATTCTGCTATAGGCGCTATGGTTACAAAGCATGAGGGCCTTATTTCCCTCTTATGTACCAATCTCGGAGTTGACCGCCGTTCTGCTGTCGCGGTCATCTCCGAGATTGGTACGGATATGACGCAATTTGGCTCCTCAAAGCGTTTGTGCTGCTGGGCGAGCCTAACGCCCGGCAATAACGAATCTGGCGGAAGGAAACTTTCGGTTCGCATTACACGTGCAGGAGTTTATCTCAAACCTGCGTTGGTGCAAGTCGCCCATACAGTCGTGAAAGCAACCGAATCCGCCTACTATCGCCTAAAATATGAGCAGATTTCCAAACGCCGAGGAAAGAAACGCGCCATTATCGCCATAACCAGAATGATTCTCACCGCTATTTTCTCTATGAGGTCTGCTGGTGAGGTATGGAATCCCTGTGACCTTCTCAATATTGCCGGAAGCACTCAAGGAACAGCAGAATGCCAAGGCAATCCGACAAGCTATACGTTTCCTTGAAAAGCAAGGGTTAGCTGTCGGATAGCCCTTTTAAGATATCTTTGGCCTTGCTCTGTAAGTCTCCAATAGTATGCAGGGCTTTTTTGCTATGCCTTTACAGCGGTTACTTTGACTTTTCTTTCACGCTAAAAAGCTCCATTTCCGTTCAAGAAAATGGAGGTCTAACCCATATCCATACACCCCCCCTTTCTTGCCAGGGTAACGTGCAAAGCAGCGGTCAGGTCTCCAGACTTGCGGGTCTTGGCAAAGTTTCCGCCATTCTAGTCCTGACACCCAGGGGCAAATGGACACATGCTCCCCGTTTACAGTAGCGCAACCGTCCAGGACTCTCACCTGATTCCCTGGCACCAGTTGCTACGCTGATACCCCGCTGCTCACAAATATTCAGTTTATTGGCCTACTACCGTAGTTCATTATATCTTTTTTATATATACTGGAGTAAACATACACTTTCATGAAATTTCGTGGTTAAGGGGGCAACTATAATGAATCCTGGTTTGAAAGCGAAGCTCCAGTCCATCCTGGGACTGGAAACATATGCTAACAGGATGGGGTTTTCCACAACTTGTCTGCTACTGGCTAGAGATATTGTATTAGACGAAAGGGTCACAATGCATTGCCATCTGAATCTATGCACCAATTACGGAAAAAACCTTATGTGCCCCCCGTTTCTCCCGTCAGTGGCGGATAACCGGCAGATGATTGATAGGTATACCTTTGCTCTCTTACTGCAATTAAAGCAAGCGCTTGACCGATACGACAAAGAATTTATGCGCCAAACCTTTGACGCTAACGCCCGCCGTTTCGGCCAGATGGCTGTGGCCCTGGAACGAAAGGCTTTCAGTGATGGTTTCCGCTTGGCTATGGCTCTAGGTGCCGGTGAGTGTAAACTGTGCGACAATTGCGTCATCCAAAATGGGGAGCGAAATTGTGTCCACCCCGGAACTGCCCGTCCCTCGATGGAAGGCATGGGGATCGACGTAGTCCGGACGTTTGCCGCTGCCGGCTTGGATCTGGATTTCACCACTGCTCAATTAACCGTGGCTGGTATCCTCTTGATAGACTAATTGTAACGGGGCTTTCCTCCGAAAGGACCTGCGCGGGCATCCCGATATTCTTCCTCGGAAATAATCCTGACCATTGATTTGGGGATTAGGAAACTACGTCCCCGATCATCCACGTACACCAAAAGCCAGATGTCGTCGGGTCCTTTGGGGCCGCGGCGACCCACCACCGATCCTTTGAAGTTGTATAAAGGATGCCTGGATTCACATATAACCACCCTGTCCCCGATATCCATTCAATTCTCCTTACCGCCAGACCAATTGGTCCAGCTCCTATCATCTGGTTGGTTCCCAATATACCTATTAACCCCGGATTACCCTTAGGCCAGTATCGGCGAATATTTTCTCCAACAATTCCTCGTCTTTCGACCTGTCGTGGATATCTTCAGGCAAGTGGTCAAACAGGTGGTATAAAAAGCTCCTGCCTGCATCCAGATCTGTTGCTGACAAGCACTTGCCCGTATCAACTTCTTGGCAAGCATAATGTCCCAGGACAGACACTGCCAGCGGGTAGTCCTCCTCCTCAGCCAAGGGATAGAAGCCTTTAGCCCCGCTGATCAATAACAGCCCATGACTCAGACCACCCGATCTCATGGGTAACACGACTTCTTCGACATTCAGTTTCAGCTGGTGCTTACGGTCTAGAAAGGCCGCCAATTGCTCCACTTCTTTCTCGTGCAGCAATTCAGTCACCATGATACGGTCATAATCAGCATTCGCATCTTCCTCATCATAATCGACGATTATTTCGTCCCAAGGAGCCGGGGGTTCTGTTCTGCCGACAACGAACCAGTCCATTCTCACCTGCTCCTGTTCCATGAATTTGTCTATGATTGACCAGGCTTTGAACAATCTCAACCTCCCCACCCCTTTACCCGCTTTAATTAACGTCAATCCTTGGTTTTGACCGTCACCTTAATACTGCGGCAGCAATCATCATTCTTTATCACGATATTGTCTTCCTTTTCGAACAACCGGTAATCACCTTCGGTTTCTACGATAATGTCCTCAAGTTTCAGGCCGTCTTTTTTGGAGATAAACAACATCCGGTTTAAGGGAATCAAATAATTCTCCTTGATGATAGCCATAATATGCCTCCTTTTTAGTATGTGTATTTTCAGTTAACCTGATTTGGGCCAATACCCTTCCACTTCACTAGGGGGGAATATCCCCCGGTCAGTTACCACCCCTGCCACCAGATGGGGTGGCGTCAAATCAAAAGCCGGGTATAATCCCTGTACCTTTGCGCCTGTAATTCTGACCCCGTTAAAATTCACTACCTCTTGAGGGTTCCGGAACTCAATGGGTATTTCTTGGGCAGAACTCGAATTCCTATCCGGACCTCCATAACCTAAAACATAGAAAGGGATAGAATGATAATCAGCCGCCAGGGCCAGTTGAAATGTCCCTACTTTATTGGCGATGGTCCCGTCCAACGCGATACGATCGGCTGCCGTAATCAGTTTATTCACCATGCCTTGGCTCATGCAATACGCAACCATGTTGTCAGTAATCAATGTCACCGGCAACCCCAACTCCGATACTGCCCAAGCGGTCAATCGGGCACCTTGCAAATAGGGCCGGGTCTCGGTGCAAATAACCTTGATCTCTTTTCCATTTTGCTGAGCTTTAATAAACATATACAACAAACCGGCACCCGGAAAGCAATGAGTTAAAACGGCATCTCCATCGTGCAGCAGGGTCTCGGCCCAATCACCGGTTAACCGCGAGCGGGCGTCCTGTTTTTGAATAATATTTTCTAACTGTGTTAAGATCTGAGGCGACCATGGATACTGATCCCAATTGGTTCGGATCATTATGTTTTCCAAAATAGCCGCGATATGAAAACCGGTAGGGCGGGTTGCCACTAATCGTTGCCGTGCTTGCTCCATAAGAACGTATCCCTGGTTTGGTTTAAACGCACTTTTCTTTTCAATTTCGCGGGCTGCCAACCATAATCCATAACCAGCGGTAATGGCGATATCGCCTGCTCCTTGAACAGCCATGATTTCGATGGCCTGAGCCACGGTTTCATAGTCAAGGCAAACAACTTCCTCAACCTGGTGAGGAAAACGTCGGCGATCGAGTATGACCAACGAATCGTGTCTCAAGAAAACGGTTTGCCCGATTTTCAACAGCAACGATTCACTCATATCTATTCCCTCTCCGTCATCCATAGTTAGGAAACACCTGCCAGGAATAGCCTAGCTATTCCTGGCAGGTGCATTGTTCTTTATCCATTCGACAATGGTATTGTAATTGGCTCCCGGACCAAACACCGCTGCGGCAGTCCCATTAGTCACCAAATTCCTCCGGACTTCTTCGGGAATAACTCCGCCACCAATGACCGCAACATCTTCCCCCCCCAGGGAATTAAGCAATTCCCTGAGCCGGGGGAAAGCTTCTCTGTGGGCGCCGGTATGCATGCTCAGCCCACAGAAATCAACATCTTCCTGTATAGCTGTTTGGGCTACCTCATCAAGGGTTCGATATAACCCCAAGTAAATCACTTCTATCCCATTGTCCTTCAAGTTTCGAGCCAGCAAACGCACTCCCCGGTCGTGCGAATCCAATCCAATTTTGGCCAGCAAAACTCGAATTGCCTTGTTATTCATATCCGACCTTCCTTATGAGTCGCCGTAGCTGTCCAATTCTTCCTTTATATAACGCTCAGCGATATCATCAGCTACGGAATACGGATCTGCTTCTTTGAGCAGACAACGATCAACCATCCGCTTCATTTCGCCGCTCGATTCGAGTTGCTGTAGAATTGGGCACATGATAGCCCCCCACAAGGCCTCTTGGATCTCAGCAGCGGTCTTGCGGCGCATCCGTTCGGAGATAAGGTCGTTGTCAACCAGGAACTGATAGTGGTCTTCAATCTTATCCCGCAGTTTTTCCACGCTCTCGGCAAATTTGTGCGGTTCCATAACGCTTTCCACCAGTAGCACTGGAACTTGCCATCCCTTTGATACGCCGGCACGGTCCCGGGACATCTGTATCATGTTCATGGTCTCTTTGTAGAGTTTCCCCGCTCCATCCCGGTCAGCTTTGTTAATAACGAAAATATCAGCTACTTCCATCAACCCGGCCTTTAGGGCCTGAATCTCATCACCCATTCCTGGTACCAAGACAACTATGACCGTATGCGCGTGGTTGATAATCTCAACTTCCTGTTGACCAACCCCTACGGTCTCCACAATAATTCGGTCCTTACCTATCACATCCATAACATGAATGCCTTCACCAACCGCCTTGGATAGACCACCCATAGCACCACGGGTTGCCAGACTTCTTACCCACACTCCCGGGTCCTCGGCGTGGCGCAGCATGCGAATCCTGTCTCCAAGAAGTGCTCCTCCGGTAAAGGGACTGGTAGGGTCCACCGCCAATACCCCAACTGTATTGCCTTTGCTGCGATAGGCTTGGATAAGTTCATCTGTCAGCGTACTCTTACCAGCCCCAGGTGCCCCGGTAATCCCTATCACATGGGATTTCCCGGTTTCCTTGAATATCTCCTGTATGGCGATATAGGTATCAGTGATCTGATCTTCCAGGTTTCTTATAAGGCGGGATGCTGCCCTGACATCTCCCTCCAAAACCCTTTTACCTAATTCTTTCATTAGCAAATCACTCCCTTGGAGTTATATTGGCTCTGATCCAATCGTTTATGGAATCTAAAGTCGCCCCAGGCAAGAATACCTCTTTGATACCAGCGTTTTTCAGTGGTTGGATATCCTTATCGGGGATTATTCCCCCACCGACCACCGTTATATCGTCAGCTCCGCTGTCCCGCAGCAGTTTGGCTACCTGGGGATAGAGATAGTTGTGAGCCCCCGATAAGCAACTCAACCCTACCATATCAACATCTTCCTGCAAAGCAGTGGCGGCAATCTGTTCCGGAGTCTGATGACAGCCGGTGTAGATTACCTCAAAACCAGCATCGCGAAAACTCCTGGCTAAAACTCAGGCTCCACGATCATGACCATCCAAACCGGGTTTCGCTAAGAGTATCCGAATTCTTCTCTGTGCCATAACGCTTTACCTCCTTCAAATCCAATTAGTATATGCCAGGATCGCGATACTCACCGTAGACTTCCCGATACACATCGCAAATCTCTTGGACGGTTGCATAGTTCTTAACTGCCTCGATGCAGTAAGGCATTACGTTATCACCTTTCTTGCAGGCTTCAGCAAGGTCTTTGAGGCACTCCGCCACCTTGCGGCCATCCCGTTTACGTTTGGTTTCTGCCAATCGCCTTAGCTGTTCTTCTTCAATGGAGTCGTCGATCTCCACCAAGGGGATTTCGACGTCTTCATCCTGAACATATTTGTTGACACCGATCATAATCTTCTCCCCGGAATCGATCTGCTGCTGGAATTTATAGGCTGCATCGGAGATTTCCATCTGCGGGAATCCTTTCTCGATGGCGGCTACCATTCCGCCCATCTCGTCGATCTTGTGGATGTAGTCCCAGGCCTTTTCTTCCATCTCGTTGGTCAGCGCTTCGACGAAATAAGAGCCAGCTAGGGGGTCGATAGTGTTGACAACGCCGGTTTCCTCAGCAATCAACTGCTGGGTTCTCAGTGCGATTTGAACTGCATGGTCGGAAGGCAGGCACAGAACTTCATCCAAAGAGTTGGTGTGCAGGGATTGGGTTCCACCCAAAACTGCTGCCAAAGCTTCGGTTGCAGTCCGGATCACATTATTATAAGGCTGCTGCGCGGTCAGTGAGCATCCAGCGGTCTGAGTGTGGAACCTCATCCACCAGGAACGCGGATCCTGAGAATTGTAACGTTCGCGCATACCTTTGGCCCATATCCGGCGGGCAGCTCTTAACTTGGCGATCTCTTCAAAGAAATCGATATGGGAGTTGAAGAAGAAGGACAGCCGCGGGCCAAACTCATCGACATGCAGTCCTTTACGGCGTATAGCATCTTCCACATATTCCATTCCATCACGGAGAGTGAAAGCCAATTCCTGTACCGCAGTGGCACCAGCTTCACGAATGTGATATCCGCTGATACTGATTGTGTTCCACCTAGGCACGTGTTTAGTTCCAAATTCAACCGTATCACTAATCAATTTCACTGAAGGTTCCGGGGGGCACATCAATGTCTTCTGGGCGATGAACTCTTTTAGCATGTCATTCTGAATTGTGCCGCCAATCTTGGTAAGGGGAATACCTTGTTCCTGGGCAGAGGCACAGTACATGGCCCAAAGCGCGGTAGCCGGTGGATTGATGGTCATTGACGTGGTTATCTTGTCCAGTGGGATGCCCTTAATAAGATCCCGGAAGTCATCTATCGTATCAATAGCTACTCCACATTTCCCACATTCGCCCTTGGCTTTAGGGGAGTCAGTATCATATCCCATCAGGGTTGGGAAGTCAAAAGCCGTACTCAGACCGGTCTGCCCGGTAGATAGCAGATAATGCCAACGTTGGTTGGTTACTACAGCTGTGCCCATGCCGGCAAACATTCTGAACGTCCAGTATTTTCCTCGATACCCAGTGGCCTGATTGCCCCGCAAATAGGGAAATTGTCCAGGGTAGGCAATATCTTTTTCAAAGTCCATGTCCTTAATGTCATCGGGCCCATAAATTCTCTTGATCTCCAGATCTGAAACGGTGCTCCAGCGTTCCTTCATGTCGGGATTTTTTGAAATTACTTTCTTGACCTCATCTTCCCATTTCTTCCTCAACAGGCTTGATTTATCTAACAAATCTTGTGTAAACAAAGGGCTCCCTCCTTCTTTATTCACGTAGAAGTAACTTTGGGAAACGTATTACACTATGTTGGATAAGTACACGGTTCTATTAATTCTGCTCTCAAATGTTGCGTTACGAAGGTCAGTACTCTATCCCAGCCCGGTCCTTAATGCCGGCCTGATAGTGGTGTTTTATCTCGGTTACTTCACTAACCATATCTGCGACATCCCGGATCTTCTCAGATGCGTACCGACCAGTAAGAAGCAAGTCCACTGCAGGCGGTTTGTTTTTAATCAGGTCCAAAACCATTTCCTCGGGTATCAGTGCAAAATCCACCGCAACATTGATCTCATCAAGTATTACCATGTCAAACTCCCCGCTGTGGACTATTTCCTCAGCTTTTTTCAATCCTTCCCAAGCCAGTTGAACATCCACGCCGGCAGGGTCATCACGCATTACGAAACTATCTAGACCAAACTGGAGTATCCTTAAATCAGGAAGGTATTTTTCTGCCGCTATAACCTCGCCGTATTTCCTTCCTTTCATAAATTGAATTATGCATACTCGGTAGCCCTGACCGATAGCACGTAAAGCCTGCCCAAAGGAAGAGGTCGTTTTACCTTTGCCGTTTCCCGTAATAACCATTACCAATCCCCGTTTAGCCTTGGTTGCACTGGACTCCATCTCTGCCAAAATTTCACCTCCTTTACCTATAGATAGATATTGGGTTCTTTTTGTCTCAGGAAGACTTTTTTGCCAACCTTTCTCCTTCTATTAATGCAACATTTATGCCACTATTGGCGTTAAACCCTTCAGCCCCCACCCTATCTGCCGTGCCTGCCTGGGCTTAAATAGATGCTCGTGCAATTGTGTTGCAGAACGGCAACAGCAGGCAGCTTTGTCATCCCCCAGCCAGCAAGGGACTATTAAAATCGTTCGTCTATTTCCACTGTTTGATCTCGATCAATGCAAACCATGCCGCCTCATATTGTTTACTGCCATAACATACGATAGCATTATCCCCTTTTAGAATATTAAAAGGGGGGAAATAGTATGATAACCATTCCCCCCTGACTGTAAGAGTTGCTGCAGTTCGCCAACAAATAGCTGTTGCGTTTCTGCGCGTGTTTGTTGTTGGCCTGCAACGGGCCATTCGTTGCCCCCCGCTTTTATCTGCGTGCGATATTGTATTTGGCCGCCTTTCGTACTAGGGTCGACGCATTCACGTCCAATTGCTTGGCCATCACCCGGGTAGTTTGATTTTGGCCGTAAACCTTTTCCAGTAATTGTTTTTCCACGCTTTCTACCGCAACCTTGAGAGGAACAATGCCGGAAACCATTACATAAGAAGCCGACCCCTCTCCCCGGTCCTGCATATGGACGGGGAGATCTTCCCGAGTTATGCTGTCCTTATCCGCTATTACGATGATTCTTTCGATCAAGTTGGTCAACTCTCTAACATTCCCCGGCCAGTCATAACGCATCAATATGTCGATTACATCCGGCGATATTCTCTTGTCCAGATTGTATTTACGGTTGAACACCTGAGCGAAATGCGCAACCAGGACCGGAATATCTTCGGTTCTGTCCCTTAGGGGTGGAATGTGCAGAGGTATTACGTTCAGGCGATAGAATAAATCCTCCCTGAACTCCTTATTCTGTACCATACAGAATAGATCTCTGTTGGTAGCGGCTATAATTCGCACATCGACCTTGATCGGTTTCTCACCCCCGATTCTGGTTATTTCCTTTTCTTGCAGAAATCTAAGCAGCTTGGCTTGCAAGTTATAGGCTACTTCCCCAACCTCATCCAGGAACAGCGTCCCTCCGGCAGCTAGCTCGATATGCCCCCGTTTTCCTTCCTTTTTAGCACCGGTAAATGCTCCCTCTTCATAACCAAATAACTCTGATTCCAACAGGCTTTCAGGTATCGCCCCACAGTTTATCTTGATTAAGGGCTTGTTAGCGCGGGCACTGCTGGAATGAATCAAATCAGCCACCAGCTCTTTACCGGTGCCGGACTCACCGGTTATCAGTACGGTGGCGTCTACACTCGCGACACGCATGGTCATATCAACCAGATCGCCCATTTTGGAGGATGTGAATACAAATTTCTCGTCCCCGGCAAAATGGAGCTTGAGTGAACGCAATTGACTCTCGTAGTGTTGCGACAATTCCTGCACCTTTTCCAACTCCTGTTTCAAAAGAGTCAGTTCAGTTATATCCCGCACATTGCAGACCACCCGGATGATCCTACCGTTTTCATCACAGACAGGGTTTCCGGTGGTGAGGATAAGCTTGCCCGTCCCACTTTCCTGCATAGCCGTTATAGATTTACCCTGTTCCAACACATCCCAAGTCACCGGATCCGAGATTACTCCATTGATCTTGATCTCCTCAACGGTTCTGCCCAAGTATTCATGGGCACTTATACCGGTTAACTGCTCAAACGCTTTATTATAGCGCAATATGTTACCCTTGCCATCCGTTATAAACAATCCATCAAAGGATGATTCCACAATGGCATCCAATTCCTCATTCAGTTCCTTGACATAATTTAACTCCCCGGACATTTTCTCGATGTCCGAAATATCCTGCAGTACTGCCACCGCTCCAATAATCTTGCCACTCTTCTTAATCGGTGAACGGTTGGACATAAACCAGCGACCATCCAGGTTTACTTTCTTTACCGGTTCTGATTGACCTGAAGCGAGTATGTTAATCAGATCATTTCCAGGTAAGACTTCGGCTATGTTTTTACCCAGGGCATCCTCAGCGTTTATCCCCAGGTATTCCTCCGCCGCTGAGTTCCAGATCCTTATAATGGCTTGGGCATCAATAGAGATTATCATATTGTAAGCAGAGTTGATTACCGTATCATATTCCAAAGATATGTCATTATATGAATAGAAGAAGGCCTTGGCTATATCTCCGCGGGTGAGCATTCCCACCACCCTGCCATGCTCATCGATTACTGGGAGTCTGGGCACGGTCGCGTTGACCACCTCGCCAAACTCATCGTCAGGGTGCCCGGTGTAAACATCCCGGGTCATCATTTCTTCCACCCGGGTATTCATAATATCCCGGTTGTTGATTATGGACCGATAAACATGGCTCTTGGTAAACAATCCGACCAACTGACCCTGCTCATCTACGACTGGAGCACCATCTATCTGTTGCTCCAGAAATATGGTTACTACCTCCCCTACCGTCTGATCCGGCTTCAGGGTCAATGGTTTGGGGCTCATAATCTCACTAACCTTCATGCTATCTCACCCCTATGTACTCAATTAATATTAACCATCGCTGCCTTACCACTGGTCCCGCACCTACATTAGGCATAGATTGTAATGTTGCAGCAGAGCGCCCATATTATGTGGTTTTCGAGATCCGGTCCATACAGATTCAATCGCCGGTAAAGCCATGAGGATTACACCTTTTCTTCAATAATAACATGTAGGCCCGGCTCCTGCATGGGTATAACCGTCAATTCCCTATTGGTAATGGCTGGGCAATGGGGGTAGCAAAATTAAAAGCACTTTCCATGAAAGGAAAGTGCTCTTTTTCCTGGAGCGGGAAAAGGGGTTCGAACCCTCGACACCCGGCTTGGGAAGCCGGTGCTCTACCACTGAGCTACTCCCGCAATATCTAACAGGGATATTCTATAACATCCCCAACCTTTAGTCAAACCAGAGATCTTAACCAGCGTTATTGGTCGTCCAGTAAATCCGCTAGAATAATTTTGCTCAAACAATCAAAGCTATTATTAAATCCCGGAAGGAGTGAGTCGGTCTGAAAGTCTTGTGGAAAGGCGCCATTAGTTTTGGACTGGTCAACATCCCAGTCAGTATGTACGTAGCCACTGAAAACAAAGACATAACTTTCAATTATCTTCATAAAGAGTGTATGTCCCCGATCAAGTATCAAAAGCTCTGTCCCCGCTGCGAACGAGAAGTAGGCAGCGCTGACATCGTGCGGGGTTACGAATATGAGAAAGGCCGTTATGTGGTGATCAGTCCGGAGGATTTTGACCGCATCCGACAGGAGAATATCAAGACGGTTGATATCCTGGACTTTGTCAGCCTAACCCAGGTGGACCCGATTTATTTTGATAAGAGCTACTACTTGGAACCTGCCCCAGAAGGGGAAAAAGCCTACACCCTTATAGTCGAGGCCATGCAGAAGACCCGCAAGATCGCCATCGCGAAGGTATTCATCCGCTCCCGCCAATCCCTGGTAGCCATCCGGGTCAAGGATAACATCCTTGTGATGGAAACCATTTTCTACTCTGATGAGGTTCGTTCCTCCCAAACTTTGAACCTTGGTCTGGACCCATCTCGCCTCCATGATAATGAAATAAAGATGGCGGTCAGCCTGATCGACAACCTATCTACCGACTTTGAGCCGGCCCGTTATGAAGATGATTACCGCCAGGCTCTACGGGAGATCATTGAGGCCCGGATTGCCGGACAGGATATTGTTTCCCCAGCCCCGGTCCCGGAAAAAGATAATATGGTCAATCTGCTGGAAGCCTTAAAGACCAGCGTAAAGCTGGCAGAGGAGAATCGCAAACCCTCGGCCCAAAAGACGGGTGGCGCCCGCAAGAAAGCCCGCACCAGCAGCTAGAAACGATCCATGCCGGATAGCAATGCAAAGGCTGCCGATCATAACCAAGAAAAAACGCGCGAAAGAAAAACAACCCACCACGCTCTATGCCCGTTATGGCACGAGTTGGAGTATGACCTGCGTACTTGCCAACCGGCAGAATATGGGCCGCCTGTTGCTGCCGGTCATTGCCGGGGTGCTTTGCCAATTAATCAGAAAGCAAGCTGTCGTAGAATATCACCACCAGATTACCACCAATCCTTATTATCCCGTAAGGCTGAATTGGAAGCCCAAATCAACCAGCGGCGCGATATACTAACCACACCCTTATCGGAAGTTACCGATGAATTGTCGGCTTATGACCAGCATCCCAGTGATGCTGCCAGCGACACCTTCGAAAGGGAGAAAGAGCTTGGCTGGCTGAATATGGTGCAGGCCGAACTGGATTAGGTTCATCGAGCCTTGGATGATCTGCACAAGGGTAGCTATGGTATCTGTGCCCAGTGTCGTCGGGATATCGAACCAGCCCGCCTGGAAAGATTAGTCCAGACCAATCTATGCTCGTCTTGTATCCGAAATTAGTCCGATGATTTCGACCGCCCCGCTGAAGAAGATGTAATTCGATACGGTGTCGCTTTCATGCCTGATTGGGATATCGCTGGTTATGGCTGTGATGAGTACAAGTAAGGAGTGAGAAGATGCGACCTGGCTAACATCATGCTGCCAATTAATTGCTAGTTGACAAGCGAAATAATGTTGCGAACAGTACCATATCATCAGACTCTTAACCTATTTCCAATAATGAATACCGGGGCCGTAAACCCCGGTATTGCTTGTTTTATATGGTGGGCGCGGAGGGTTTCGAACCCACGACTTCTACCGTGTGAAGGTAGCACTCTTCCGCTGAGTTACGCGCCCACATTTATCAATCGATCAACCTAGTTACACTATATAACACTTATATGCGCTCGACAACTAGAACAAGGACTTGGTCACGATTGTCTGGTTTCTCTTCGGCCCCACCGCCAACAGGGCTTGTTTGACTCCGGTTAGTTCCTCGATCACGCGGATATAGTCTTGGGCTGCTACGGGCAGGTCCGCGTATTCCGTAATTCCGCTGATATCCTGCTGCCACCCGGGCATCTCAATATACTCGGGTTTACAATCCTGCAAAATGTGATTGTTCTCCGGAAATTCCTTCAGTAATTCACCCCGGCAATGATATCCGACACAAATCTTCACCACCGGAAAGGCATCCAGGACGTCCAATTTAGTGATTGCCAAATCGGTCAATCCGTTAATACGAGCTGCATAACGCAGTATCACGGCGTCCAACCAGCCGCACCTGCGGGGACGCCCTGTGGTAGTACCGAATTCGGCTCCCCGCTGGCGCAAGAATTCGCCGGTCTCATCTAATTGTTCGGTGGGAAAAGGACCTTCGCCAACCCGTGTTGTGTAGGCTTTAGCAATGCCAATCACTCGTCCGATTTCAGTTGGCCCTATTCCTGCACCTATGCAGGCACCTCCCGCTGTAGGGTTTGATGAGGTCACATATGGGTAAGTACCATGATCGATATCAAGCAATGTACCCTGAGCGCCTTCGAAAAGAACCTTCTTGCCATCCCTGAGGGCAGTATGAACCAGCAGCGAGGTATCCGTAACATAGTGTCTAACCAAATCTATCTGTTTCATCAACTGTCCATACATATCGTCAAGGTCAAAAACTGGTTCCC
>JAAYJY010000334.1 GCA_012522705.1 Syntrophomonadaceae bacterium
GTTCCCGTACCAGGTCCTGTATAGTCTTCAGCCCGGGAGTGGCGATCTTCTTCAGGGGTTTCATGCCCACTTCGGCGCCGGCGGTTTCATCTTCCTTGGAGATAGCCTTTTCTACGTTGGAAGCATAATCACAAGATTCGCAGTACAGGATGATACATTCCCCGCTGTCTGCCAAAACCATGAATTCATGACTCTCATTGCCCCCGATAGCGCCGCTGTCAGCTTCCACCACCCGGTAGCGGAGGGCCATGCGATCGAAGATAGCCTGGTAGGCCGTATACATTTTTCGATAGGAAACATCCAAACCATCAGTGTCTTCGTCGAAGGAATAGAGGTCTTTCATTATGAACTCACGGCCTCGCATCAATCCAAATCGAGGGCGGATCTCATCGCGGTATTTGTTCTGGATCTGATAAAGCAACAGCGGGAGGTCCCGATAGGAGTGAACCTCCCCATCAACCAAAGTGGTAATGATCTCTTCATGGGTTGGCCCTAAGGCAAATCCCCGGTCGTGGCGGTCGGTCAAACGAAACATCTCATCCCCGTACACCGTCCAGCGGCCGGTCCTCTCCCATAATTCCCGGGGTTGAATGATCGGCATCATCACCTCCTGCCCTCCGGCCCGATCCATTTCCTCCCGGACGATGCCCTCGATCTTGCTCAATACCCTGCGCCCCAGCGGCAGGTAACTATAGACTCCTGCACTGGATTTCCTTATAAAACCGGCCCTCAGAAGGAGCTGGTGACTGACAACCTCAGCCTCACTGGGGACCTCTCGTAAAGTTGGGAAAAACAGTTGCGACGCCTTCAATTTATTCCCTCCTCAATAATGGTTCCATACTCAAGAATGGTGACCTATTCTTTCTTAACTTGATGGTCAAAAAGTCCTGCGACTGGAATCTTGTTTGATGGTTTCAATTTCGTTCAGCAATACCTCCAGCATTTCTGCTTCCGGTACCTTTTTGACGATCTCCCCTTTACGGAACAACAGGCCGAATCCCCGGCCCCCGGCTATGCCTATGTCGGCCTCCCGGGCTTCACCCGGGCCGTTGACCACACATCCCATAACCGCAACCTTGAGCGGTTCGGGCCAGGAACGGATGGTCTGATCCACCTGTTCGGCCAGCCCCAAGAGGTCAATCTCACATCTGCCGCAGGTAGGGCATGATATAAGTTCCATCCCCCGGTGACGGATCTCCAGCGCCCGCAATAGTTCGTACGCGGCCCATACCTCGTCGACCGGATCGGCGGTCAGGGAAAAACGAATCGTATCGCCTATGCCTTCACATAGCAACATGCCAATCCCTACCGACGACTTTATTAAGGCCCGGTCTTTGGTGCCTGCCTCGGTTATGCCGATATGCAGGGGATAGTCCACTCTCTCGGCTATCAAGCGGTAAGCGGCCACACTGAGAAGCACTGAGGACGACTTCAATGATACCTTGATATCGCGGAAATCCATATCCTCCAGTATCATTATATTCTCCATAGCGCTCTCCACCATGGCCTCTTTGCAGACGGACCCGAACCGCTCCAACATTTTCTTATCCAGGGAACCCGAGTTTACCCCGATACGGATGGGAATACGCCGGTCCCGGCAGGCGGTCACCACCTCGGCTACTTTATGCTTGTCCCCTATGTTGCCAGGGTTTATCCGTAATCCATCCGCTCCAGCCGCGATGCTCTTCAGAGCCAACCGGTGATCAAAGTGGATATCGGCTATCAACGGTATGGAAATGGACTGCTTTATCTTTTTTATGGCCCCGGCCGCCTCTTCATCGAGCACGGCCAGCCGTATTATTTCGCAGCCGGCTTGCTCCAGCCTCTGAATCTGTTCAACTGTGGCTGGTACATTGCGGGTATCGGTGTTGGTCATCGACTGCACCGCCACCGGATGGTCGCCGCCGACTCCAACCTTTCCCACCATAACGACCCGTGATTTTCTCCGCACACCAATCATCCCTTAATCAACCTAACTATATCATTATAGGTAACAAAAATAATCAGCAACATCAAAAACATGAACCCCAGCCAATGGATAAAACCTTCCTTTTCCGGGTCCATGGGTTTGCGGCGCACCATCTCTACAAAAGCGAATACGATCTTGCTTCCGTCCAGGGCCGGAATGGGCAGCAGGTTGATCACCCCCAGGTTGATACTGAGGAAGGCGGCAAAACTCAATAGGTAAACCATTCCCCCCCGGGTCGCTTCCCCCACCATGTTGGTGATCCCTACCGGGCCGGCCAAATCGCTGGAGGACGCGGCTCCGCTGATTAGCATACCAAGACCGCCCAGCAAGGCCATGGTCATCTGATAGGTCTGCACGAAACCCAATCTAATCGACTCCATTACCCCCTGGCGGACGAAATCCAATTGTGGATAGACCCCCACGATGGCGTTGCCGCTGGTCTGGTCCAGGGTAGAGATCATAGTAATGGTTTGCCGGATCCCATCCCGTTCCACTTCAGCTGTCAGGGAGGTTCCAGCCGGGTAGGCCTGGATGTTGCTCACAAATGTATCCCAACTATTGATCTCCCGGCCGTTCATGCTGATGATCCGGTCGTTGCTCTGCAGACCGGCCGTATAGGCAGGTTTATCTTTGAGCACCTCGCCCAACACTGGCTCGTTACTGGGAAACCCTATCCCAATAACCGCAAAGATATAGACAAAAACAATTACGCCCAATACGAAGTTCATGAAAGGCCCCGAGAAACAGACCGCTATCTTCTCCCAGGGTTTACGTTTGTTAAATCCCTTCGGGTCGTTCATATCCCCCTGTTCTTCGCCGGCCATGCGCACAAACCCGCCCAAAGGGACCAAGCGCAGTGAATACTCCACCCCGTCCTTCTGGGTGGAAAATAGTTTCTTGCCAAATCCCAGGCTGAATTCATAAACTGGTATGCCGATCCGGCGGGCTACCCAGAAATGGCCAAATTCGTGCGCCAAGATAAGGACGGCCAATATTATGATGGTAGTCACAATAGTCATTTCTATAATCCTTTCTCGGCCAGTTCGCAGCAATATGCCCGCGCCCAGCCATCCACCGCAAATATATCATCGAGTTGGGGACGGATTACCACAGAGTGAGCCTCCAACACTTTTTCCACCAGCCGGGCGATGTCCAAAAAGCCGATCTGGCCGGCCAGAAATTTGTGCACCGCTGTCTCATTGGCGGCATTCATCACCGCCGGAAGGGTGCCCCCTACCCGGCCGGCTTCATAGGCGACTCCCAGTAAAGGAAACCTCTGCAAATCGGGTCGTTGAAAATGGATAGCCCCAATTTGGTTGAAATCCAGGCCGGCCGCCGGGGATGGCAACCGGTCCGGGTATGATAATGCATATTGGATCGGGATCCTCATATCAGCCACCCCGAGATGACCCAGAAAAGCGCCGTCCACCAATTCCACCATAGAGTGGATCACACTTTCTTTGTGGATCACAACCTTGATGCGCTCATAAGGAACGTCAAAAAGATGGTGGGCTTCAATGACCTCCAAACCCTTGTTCATCAAGGTCGCCGAGTCAACGGTGATCTTGGGCCCCATCTTCCAATTGGGGTGCTGCAAGGCCATGTCCACCGTGACTCCGGTCAATTCCTGTTGGGTAAAATCTCGAAAGGGGCCTCCCGAAGCAGTCAGCCAAAGGTTCTTCAAATGCGCGGCCTCCCCTGCCAGACACTGGAATATAGCCGAGTGTTCGCTGTCAACCGGGATTATAGGCGCTTGATGCTCCTGGGCCAAGCTCATCACCATGTCTCCGGCTGCTACCAGGGTCTCTTTGTTGGCCAGAGCAATCCGGCGGGATCTCCTGATGGCTGCCAACGTAGGGAGGATACCGATGGAGCCGCTTACCGCCACCAAAACGGTGTCTACATCATCCCCGCCGGCCAATTGGCACATGCCCTCGATCCCTGCCGTCACCTGGCAATCTCCCCTCAATCGGCTCTTCAGGGGCTGATAAGAATCCGGTTTACCTACGGCGACCATGGCGGGGCGATATTTTTCCGCCTGGAGAACCAGTTCGTCTACCTCATCCCGAGCCGCCAGTCCAACCACTTTAAATCGGTCCGGATGTAGGTCGGCCACTTCCAGGGCTTGCTTTCCGATTGATCCGGTCGATCCGAGTATGACCACATTGCAGGGTGCGTTACTCATCTTTTTCCCTCCAGTCAAACCGTTCGAACAGTCCAGCCCGGTAGCAGGCGATAAAAATGACCACCAACACCGGCCCCAGGATCATACCATAAATGCCGCCCAGCCGTAATCCCACATAGAGAGCGATCAAGGTCACCAGGGGATGTAAGCCGATACTGTCACCGACTATCTGTGGTTCCAGGAATTGCCTCACCGCCGTTATTATTATATACACAATCAACAAGCTGATTCCCATCCCGATGTTACCTTTAATAAACTCCCAGATAACCCACGGGAGGAATATAAGGCCCGGTCCCAAAATAGGCAGAACATCGGCAATGCCGACCAGAAGTCCGATCAATAACGCGTATTCCACCCCTAATATCTTCAGGGATACCAGGGTCAATACGGCGGTTATGGTGATCAATATACTGTAAGCCTTTACAAAGCCGCTCAAGGCCTTGAAAAGTTCATTGACGATATTGGTTCCGTCCGCCCTTACCGAAGAAGGCATGATCCTGATAACAAAGGTGCGGATAAGAGCGCGGTCCTTTATAATCAGGTAAGTGGCTACGGTCGCGATTCCAATAAAGATCAGTATATTGGGCAGCGTGACAAATCCCTGCACCAGCGCATTAATAAAACCGTCCATTAGTTTTTGGATCAGTTCCACGGCCTTCTGCAAGTTTAGCCCCACCGCGCTCTCGACTTGAGGGGGTAAGTTAAGTTGGAGGAATGACACACGGTATTGGTCCACCCATATTAATACCTGGTTGATAACATCATCAGACCGGGCCACAGCCAACTTGTATAACTCGGTGGTCTCCTTGATGAGAACCAGGGAGATCATAGCCAGAAAAGCCACGAAGCCGCCCATCACCATAACCAGACTGAGCACCACGGCCAGATTGCGATGCAAGCCGCCCCGGGTCTCAAAAAATATAACCACCGGCTCCACTACGATGGCGATGACCAAGGCCAGGATAAAGGGCATCAAGACTACGGGAAAATACGAAGCCACCCTGCCAAACAGGGGAAGGACATAATTGAAGGTAAGATAGATGGCCAGCAAAACCATTACCAGGCTAGTTAAGGTCAGTAGTTTTTTCAAGCTTGCTTTGAGTTCGGGATCCACCTGATCACCCCATTTATTATAGAAAGATTAAAAATCAGCTAAGATAACTTATACGCCTTCATATCTATTTTTATTACACAGACGGCTATAATACCACCAGGAAATAATATATCACTGGGCACACCAGCATAAAGCTGTCGAACCGGTCCAATACTCCCCCATGACCAGGCAGCAATCGGCCCGAATCTTTTACCGCGAAGAATCTCTTTATCGACGATTCCAACAAATCCCCTAGTTGGGCAGCGATGCTGACGGCCACCGCCATGACCAGCAAAACACTGCCCTGCGGATAATCATTGCCTGGCAAGTATTGACATAAGCAAGCCGCCAGTATGGTCAGAACGATCGCCCCGGCTGAACCCTCCGTGGTTTTACCCGGACTAAGCCGGGGGGCAAGTTTGTGTTTGCCCCACATACGTCCAAAAAAGTATCCGCCCACATCACTGGCCCAGGTGAGGATAAAAACCAACAACAGGAGGTAGAAAGCACCATCCGTGCTCCCCAAGGCCAGTGCGTAGCTGAAGAAAAACCCCGAATAAACCGAGCCGAACAAGCTCAAAGCCAGATCATTGATATTTCTTTGGGGGTAAGTTAGTACCAGGCCGATTATCATAAGTAATAACCCGGCCAGGAATAAACCAGGCAGGTATGGCGCCAATTGTATTCGGAATAAAATTACGGCGGCCAAAAGAATTGCGGACACGATGCAGGGATGAAATCCTTTGCTGCGCATCATAGCGAGGAACTCGAGCAGAGCCACGGCCGCAAGCAATCCTACCAGTACCTGCCAATAAACCCCACCCAGATAGGCCATCCCGATAAGGAAAGGAATGCCTACCGCGGCTGTAAGCAGACGCGTTTTAAGCATATGCGGTCACACCTGTCATTTTTTCAAGCCCCCAAACCGTCTGTCCCGTCCCTGGAATTCCTTAATGGCCCGGTGCAGTTCATCGGGGGTAAACTCCGGCCACAAAACGTCGCTGACCACTATCTCGGCATAGGCGATCTGCCATAACAGAAAATTGCTGATACGCTTCTCGCCCGCGGTCCGGATCAACAGATCAGGGTCAGGCATCCCGCCGGTATAAAGGGA
>JAAYJY010000335.1 GCA_012522705.1 Syntrophomonadaceae bacterium
CTACTGTGTCAAGTTCTGACATATAGGCGATATCCCCACCGGCAATGAATGCTTTCGGGCCACCGGTTAGTATAACGCATCGGACTGAATCGTCATGTTCGATCTGATACAACAAATCAATTATTTCACTCATCATCTCCCCGTTCAAAGCATTCAGCACTTTGGGGCGGTTAAAGGTTACAATCCCAATGGGACCTTCCTTTTCGTAAATGAGTGTCTGCATATCCATTCTTTTTCCTCCTATCTATACCTGCTGTTTTTTGTTTCGATTTTGGCACCAGCGATTCACTTCTGACCCCCCAATGAGAGTACTGGCAACATTTACATCGCCTCGATAATAGTGGCCATGGCTGGTCCGGCACCTGTGCAGAGGGTGGCGCAAACAAACTGCTTTTTACTCCGTCTCATCTCGTGCATCAGGGTCAATATCAAACGGGCTCCGGTCATGCCTACCGGATGTCCCAGGGATACCCCGGAGCCCAGGACATTGATCTTATTCACATCCACCTGGAGTTCGCGGTTGCAGGCGATTATCTGGGCGGCAAAGGCTTCGTTCATCTCCCATAGTTCTATGTCATCAATAGACATGTTCGCAAAATTCAGGACCCGGCGTACCGCCGGCACAACTCCGATTCCCATGATCTTGGGGTCTACTGATGCCGAGGCGGTGGCTACTATTCGGGCCAGGGGTTTAAGGCCCAGTTCTTTGGCTTTATCGCCGGCCATGATAATCAGTGCTGAAGCTCCGTCATTTATTGATGATGCGTTACCAGCCGTTATTTTTCCGTCTTTCTTGAAGGCAGGACCCAATTTGGTTAATCCCTCCATACTCACTTTGGCATTGGGATGTTCGTCGGTATCAAATATCAGGGTCTCTTTCCTGGACTTGATCTCTACAGGCACTATCTCTTCCTTGAATTTGCCTTCCGCTATGGCCTTGCAGGCCCGCTGGTGGCTCATCAGCGCCCATTCATCAATCTCCGGGCGCGGCAGATCGTACATATCTACCAGATTCTCGGCTGTTACTCCGGCATGGTAGTTATTAAAAACATCGATCAAAGCGTCATAAAGCATGCCATCCTCCAATGTGGCTGCGCCCATGCGGAATCCGTCGCGGGCTTTGAGCAATATATGCGGTATGTTGGTCATGCTTTCATGCCCTACTGCGGCACCTATGTCGATTTTACCCAGCATAATTTGCTGGCTGATAATCTCGGCCGCCCGCATAGAAGAAGGGCACTGCTGATTAATGGTAAGACATACCGTCTCCACCGGACATCCCGCATATATGGCCACTTGGCGGCTGGGATTGCCTTTGCAGCCAGCCTGATATACATGCCCGGTAGCAACTTCCTCAATCTGGTCTGGCTCGATCCCCGCTTTTGTAATGGCTGCTTTCAAAGCTATCGTTCCCAGATCCACCGCTGTGAAGTTCTTCAGCGATCCCATGAAATCACCTATTGGAGTCCTTAACCCACTTACTATTACTACTTCACGCATTCAGCACATCTCCTGTCTGATTAATTTACTTATTGTTAAAACAAAAATGCAATTATCATGCCATGCGAGGAAATCAATATATCCGGAGTGCGGGACTTCCATGATTACATACAACATACGGTCCTTATAGAAA
>JAAYJY010000336.1 GCA_012522705.1 Syntrophomonadaceae bacterium
AGACTGGGGGTCCCCCCCAGATTTGCGGCCACCAAAATCATTGAGGGCGATGACTACATCATTTCCCAGCTGGAACTGAGCCAAAATGAATTGGAACTGATAGAGCACAGTATTGTAGAGATGGAAACCGAGCATGGGATGGATCGATATGCAGCCCTGGCCGATATGCGCTACAGCTTTATCGAGAATCTGTGCGCCACCACGGTGGTCCGCCCTGGAGAAAGCCGCGAATACCAGAGAAGTGTCAAAATCGATTCCATCCTCACCAACAAGTATCTGGCCATCCCCGTCTTCCTGGGAATAATGCTGACCATCTTCTGGCTGACCTTCAACTTGATCGGCGCCTATCTGAGTGATTGGTTGGCCCTCGGCATAACCGCCCTGACCGATCTGGTTGACGCCGGATTGACCTCTTTTGGCATAAACCCGACGGTTAAGAGCCTGGTGGTGGACGGTGTATTCGCGGGGGTCGGCAGCGTTTTGGGATTCCTGCCGATCATCATTACCCTGTTCTTCTTTCTATCCATATTGGAAGACACCGGCTATATGGCCCGGGTAGCGTTTGTAATGGACAAACTGATGCGTAAAATAGGACTGTCGGGCCGGAGTATCGTCCCCATGCTGATCGGGTTCGGCTGTACCGTTCCGGCAGTGATGGCAACCCGTACCCTATCCTCAGAACGCGATCGGATAATGACCATTTTGCTGACTCCATTTATGAGCTGTTCCGCCAAAATCCCGATTTACGCCTTGTTCACTGCCGCCTTTTTCGTCAATTACCAGGCGCTGGTCATGATCGGATTATACTTGTCCGGCATACTGGTCGGCGTCTTGTTTGCCCTTGGTTCCAACCGTACCTTCATGCGCGGCCGGCCTATACCCTTTGTAATGGAACTTCCAAATTATCGTTTCCCCTCTTTCAAGACCGTGATGCTATTGATGTGGGAAAAAGCCCGTGATTTCTTACAGCGGGCCTTCACGATCATATTTATCGCTACCGTCATCATCTGGTTTTTGCAGAACTTTGACGTGCGTTTTAATCTGGTTGCTGACAGCAGCGAAGGTATGCTGGCCATATTCGGACAGTGGCTGGCCCCCCTGTTTAGACCGCTGGGATTCGATGACTGGCGTATTTCGACCGCGCTGGTTACGGGCCTGATGGCCAAAGAGGCGGTGGTAAGCACCTTAGGCGTTTTGACTCAAAGCAGCGCGGCGGACCTGCCTTCAGTCCTGAACTCCATGTTTACTTCGTTCACCGCGGTGAGCTTTCTTGCTTTCACGCTATTGTACACGCCCTGTGTGGCAGCCATCGCCGTCATCCGCAGAGAACTGCAATCAAGCCTGAAAGCTGCGTTATTGGTAGTCGCCCAGTGTGGAATCGCATGGGTAATAGCATTTATCGTGTATAATCTGTGCAAACTAATATTTGCTTAAGAATACCGCGTATCCCTGGTCAATCCGTTGGGGAGGGCATATAAGCCCTTTTGGAAAGGAGGCACAACTTCATGAACATTGGGGATTATCTGATAATTGCTTTGGTTATTGCCGGTTTGATCGCATCAATTTATTATGTGCGGAGAGCAAAAAAGCATGGCTGCAGCTCGTGCAGCGCCAGCAACAGCTGTCCTTTGGGTAAGAACAATTATGAATGCAGCCGTATACTGATGGAGGATGAGAACGACAAAGATTAGAAAGGCCGCAGAATTGCCGAAAAAACAGATGAACGTCCTGTTTATTCTGCTGCTCAATTCTATTTTCGGCCTTGTTCGGGCGCAGATCCGGCCCCATCTGGCCCAGTCGGGTCTTTTTGCCCGGCTGCCCCGATTCCATCGGGTTTTGGCTCTATTGTATCAATACCTGCTTGATCTTCATTTTCAATCCACTTATCCAGTCTATGAATAACTTTGAAGCCACCTTCATATCTGAAGAACCGCACGATGAACCTTATGCCGCAGGCAAATAGCGCGATGCCCAGCCCTGAATAAAAGAAGGCAATGAACCAATGGGGAATCAGATCTAGCTTCCTAAGTAATATTCCACCGCCCATCATCACGACAACAAATAGATACGACTTGAGATCAAAAAACAACCAAAATGGCAAACGCTCGCTGGCATACTGGCGGATCCTATGCTCATGTCTATAGACCAGCTTTGAAAAGATCCTCAGATAAAAAACCAGGAAAACGATAATGCCGCCCATCAGGTCCCATGAGACGTGCTCTGATTCCAGGACAAATGGAAAACCGGTCTTCATTACCATGATCCCGGCCATCGACCACACTGCTCCGGCGATCAATAAAAGAGATTTCTTCTTAAGACTCAATAAGCTCATAAATAACCCTTCAGCTTAATCAATTCGTTGTCAGTGGCTGGTTAAACGTTCTTCGAAACCTGTTTTTTTATTACAGGATGAGTATATCATTTACAGGGTGACAGCGGGGGTATTTGCCGGCCGCCTTTGCATTTCATCGCCTGGAGTTCCATCCCCATCGATTGCATAGCCGCTATCATATTCTGCCTGGGCAGAGAATCAACTCGAAAACCGCCCAATTAAGTTGTAAAATATATAGGTTTCATGGAAGATTATTGAGGACAGGGTTGATGAATCTAGTAAATATGAATCGATCGGCTGCTGCTTAAGGAGGATTTCATGTCAACTGAACAGCTATTCCTGCTGCGCCGGCAGGACTTTGATAAAGAAGAAAGGCTGCAAAAGCGCAGCTTTGATATTATAAGCAATCTGCGTTTAGTGGTATTTGTGGTCGGGGCGTTGGCGGTCCTGATGGCCGGTTATCTGGGTACGGCCCGGCAAGCCTTGTACGTTGGCCTGCCTTTTCTGCTGGTCTTCATCTATATCATACACCGCCATGATCAGGTAGAAGCCCGCTTGAACATTGCGCGGGCGATGGTCAAAATCAATCAGCAATACCAGGATCGTCTGAGCGAACAATGGGTGAAGTTCACTGATCAAGGCCAGGAATTTGCCGATCCCGATCATCCTTACAGCACTGATCTGGACATCTTCGGGCCCAAATCACTGTTCCAATGGATCTCCGTGGCCCGGACCTATTGTGGCCGGCAGCATTTATACCAGCTGCTGGCGGAACCCCCCCAAGAGCCTGATTCCATCCTGGCCCGCCAAGGGGCAATCAAGGAATTGGCTGGCAAGCTGGAATTTTGTCAAGGCCTGGAATGTCGAGGCTGGCTGGCCCCCGAAGCCAACCGCGACCCGGAGGAACTGATCGCCTATGCTGAGGAAAGCTCATCGGTGAGCCAGTTTATGAAGATCATCCGGTTTTTGCCCCTGATCACTGCCCTATCACTGGTGTTGTACTTCCTGCAGCTGTTGACCCTGCTGGTCCCCATCGCCCTTTTGCTGTTACAGAGCTTTATTGTCCTATTCACCTACCAAAAGACGGGCGGCGCGCTAAAGCCAGTGTATTCTTTCCAAAAGAGTTTACATTCTTTTGGAGGTATGCTGGAAGCCATTGAGACCGAACCATTTCAAGATCCCTATATATCCAGCCTGCAAGCCGAACTGAAGAAGCAGAGCATACCCGCCTCAACGGCCATGAAGGAGCTGGGGAAAATATCGGGCGCCATAGACATGAACCGCTCCATGTTTTACCTGATCATCAATGTCGGTCTTCTATGGGAGATCCAATGCGCGTTGCGGCTGGCCAATTGGAAGGTCCGCTATGGTGACCGAGTGGGCGACTGGTTGAGAGTGATCGGAACCATGGAGGCCTTGGCCAGTCTGGCGGTCATTACCCATATCCATCCGGATTGGGCTTATCCAGAGATTGAAGGTCAGGGGCAGAAAATATCCGCTGGTGAGCTGGGCCATCCCCTCTTGCCCCCGGATAAGTGTGTTCGCAATGATATAGATATCGATAACTACTCATGCATCGTAACTGGTTCCAACATGTCGGGAAAAAGCACTTGGCTGCGGGCCATCGGCATCAACCTGGTATTGGCTTATGC
>JAAYJY010000337.1 GCA_012522705.1 Syntrophomonadaceae bacterium
ATTCTGTACATTAGGCGTAAAGGTTATTCCATTTTGAACATAGACCTGAGCGGTGGTGCCAAGGTCTCCGCTGTCCACTTCGATCTCGGCTATTCCGATGGCGCTTCCGGCGGTGAAGAGACCGTTCCCGTCCACGGTGTGGCCAAGGTCGGTATCGACGCTATAGGTTACCCGGTTGCGCAGCGGCACGGGTTCATATTTGTCGTTGGAGGCGTAGGTCTGCAGCTGGATATCCGCCCCCGGCATGGCCAGCGGCTGACTTGGATAGCTATGCAGATGTTCGGCAGTAGAATCACCGTGTCCCTCGTAAACCAGCAGCAAGCCATTGGTCGTTTTTCTCTGGGTCTGTCCGGAAGGAGAATTCTTGGTAACTGCCCGGGAATCGATTCCCCCGGCTCTCACCGCCATGACCGTAGACCCGCCCCCGTCCATATTTACGATAGTGCTGCAGCCCAGCTCCATCAGGTGCCAGGCGGCATCCTCCAGGCCGATACCGGCTGAAACTCCTGGCTGGCGCCCGTCCAGCGCATAGAGCAGGAGGGTTCCGTCCGGCTTTATACCGAGGACGGTTCTCGGGCCCAAGCCATTTCCATTGGCCACAAATCGGCCCTCCTCACAAAGCAGGTGGTTTACTCCGATGGCTTCCTGGCTATGGGACAGGTTGCCAGAATTCCAATCGTGCACCGCAATCTCCACGATGCTGCCCGGTATCAACTGCGCCAGCTGGACCGCTTGGGCCGAATCCCCTGCCGCTGAAAGCACCAGTTGACTGTCGCCAATGGGCGTATTGCCATAGCCGTTTCTGACCTCAGCCACAGTTGCGGTTATGGTACCGCCCACCGTCAATTCCGCATCTTCTCGCGATTCTGCATCCAATATAACCTCGACCGGATTTCCCGAGGTCTCGGTGGAAGAGGCATACTGGCGGTTAAACAGGTGCAAAGCCTTGGCCGCGCCATGGGGAACGTTGAAAAAACCGATTTCCGTGTCGTAATCCATGGGGGCGTATACTGTAGGCAGAGGCAGCGGAGCAGCCGGCTGGGCCAGCTCGGTCTCATCCTCAAACTCAGTGAGATTTGGCAACTGGGCCCAATCCGTGGGCTGGAACAGATCTGCCGGCTGGAACGGGTCTATGACCGGCGGCTCCGTCACGACGGGGGCGTTGATGGTCCCCTTCAGTGTATATCTCAGATTCACTCTTTCGAGGGAAGCAGCACCATCTTTGTCAAAGGATATGACGTGTTCCGGGGCATAGCCGGAAGTCTTGATCTTGCCATCATGAATGGTAAGCCCTTTGGGTGTTCCGCTGGCAGTGTCATAGATGTCGCCGTTGATCCCCGCCACCACCTGATAACCTTCCGCCTCCACGGCGTTGATCATGGTATCCAGCGTATAGGTACCGGTGACTTCACCTTCAAATACATAGGGCTTCAAATCCGTGCCCTGGGTATCCACGTTGACAAAATAGGCCTGCATGATCCCGTTGGCATTATGACCAGCCAATTGCTGGTGGAAAGAGGCGTTATCAAATATCTCCGAGGTGGTTTCATAATAGACATTGCCTATGCCGGGCTGATATGTAAATCCAGTAGCAAATACTCCGGCCAACATGACCACGGTCAAATAAACTGCTGTAAATCTTCGTTTGTTTTTAAAAGCCATTTTTTCCTCCCTAATCCTATTCTTCTGTTCCGACGGGGGCCAACCAATATAATGGTTAGGCTGGTGAAGCCATTCCTGTCCTGGTATCACTTACCATTACAACCTTTGCATCTTAATCCTTACACTCTATAATTAAAATAAGGAACGAATAAATTGGATTCCGCACTTCCAGGAGGTGAATTAAAGTGGCGATCAATAACCATTCACCGGCCGGTTCTCAACCCTTGCCGGGTCACGGCGAGACTGGCAATGTCACCGGCGATGGCGTTCTGCGATTGGGCGAGATGATCGATTGCCCCCCGGAGGATAGCCTCCATGAAACAGCGCATCTGCTGGTAAACATAATAGAGTCGTCTCCAGATGCCACCCTGGTCATAGACAAAAAAGGCAAGGTACTCTTTTGGAACCGGGCCATGGCGGAATTGACCGGTTATCCCGCCGCAGAGATGGTGGGCCAAGGCCACTACGAACATGGGCGGGCATTCTATAAAGGGGTCCGGCGGCCCATGTTGGTGGATATGATTGTCGATCCGGACTTGGATATCAGTCATATGTTTGCAAGTTTTTACCGGGAAGGCGATGTGCTGGTGACGGATCTGAATTTTGCTGATTTAAAAGGCGAAGACAAGGTTATGTGGGGGCGGGCGGCGCCGCTGTATAACAGCCAGGGGAAAATCGTGGGGGCCATCGAGACGGTGCGGGACATCACCGAACGCCAGCAGGCCGCCGACGCGTTGAAAAAAAGCCATGAGCAACTGCAGCTTCTATTTGACAGTACTGTCCATGCCCTGGCCATCACCACTGAAAAGCGTGATCAATACACGGCCGGCCATCAACTGCGGGTTGCCGACCTGGCCTGTGCCATCGGCGAAGAGATGGGATTGGCGGAAGACGTCATCCGTAATTTAAGGATAGCGGGCAGCCTCCACGATATCGGCAAGCTCTTTGTGCCCCTGGATATCTTGAGCCAGCCCAGCAAACTGAATAACATCGAAAGGCTTTTCGTGATGACTCATTCGGAAGCCGGGTATGACATATTGAAAGACATCCCTTTTGAAGGCCCCATCCCGCTCATCATCATGCAGCACCACGAGAGAATGGATGGCAGCGGATACCCTTTGGGTCTGAAGGGGTCGGAGATATTGCTCGAGGCCAGAATACTGGCAGTGGCTGATACGTTTGAAGCAATGGCCTCCCATCGCCCTTATCGGCCCAGCCTGGGAATTGAGAAGGCCATAGCCGAGATCACAGACCATGCCGGCACGATTTATGATGCCGAGGTGGTAAATGCGTGTCTCAAAGTCGTGAGAGGAGACCAATTCCACTTCGAATAGCCAGCTGGGGGGCAGTTGGGGGCCTGTCCCCAAATTATTCCTGCCAGGGGCGCCGGCCCTTGTAATACTTGGCGGAAATCTTCTCCTGCATCTTCTCATCAAGGCTGGATAATCTCTTTTTGGCTTTCCTGGCACCAGCATCTTTCTCTTCCTGGGTAAGTTTGAACCGGCATGTTTCACCCAGGCAACGAGAAGTATTCAAAACCGTGCAGTGCCCATTTTTCGACAAGTTGGCACAGTTGGGCAAATCAAGCCAATTTAAGTTCGCATATCGGGTTAAGTTCATATTTATCCTCCCATTTCTTCTCCATAAACAAAGACGTGCAGCTTTGACAACTGGACTTACGTTTATCAAAACCACACGTTGTAGTTTAATTTTATCAGATTGATTTTTTAAAATGTAAGATGGTCTCTACATCCGGGTAAGATTTAAATTGCACATGCTCTCCAGCCGGTATGTTGACAATGCTGCTGGCCCAACCGGAAGCAGCGGGGTTCGGAATGACCCTGCCCGTGCTCATGGCCATGAGCATGTTCCTTGCCTTCGGCCAGCTTAAAGAACGTAACATAAGATAAAACTGCCTAAACGAGTCTTCACCCAATCCCTGAAATTCTTATGCAGGTCCTGATGGCTGCGCTCTTTGCCCCTCTAAGTTTACTTGCTGCCCAATCATACTAACCTAATTTGTTGACAACCACTAATTTGAACTTGTAATATTAAATCTGCTTAATATCTATCAAAACAATAGGGATTGTATAAATAAAAACTCCGGGGTTTACATGACGGCAAGAAAATTGCAATTTGATACCCTTCAGGTCCATGCCGGACTGGCTGTCGATAGACATCGAAGCGCTTGAGGATCTGAGCTTCGATCTTGATCAGGCTTTAGCCAGGGCGGCCACCCAGGGATAGAAGCTACCGGGTAGATAGAAGCGACCTGGGGTTAAGAAGCGGCATTATGAACGAAAATATAGGGGATAATTCTGATTGGAGGAAAAAAGATGAGTAAGATCGCCCGGAGTTTAACTGATTTGATCGGTAATACCCCCCTGCTGGAACTGTCCAACTACAATCGGGCCCACCAACTGGACGCCAGACTGCTGGCCAAATTGGAGTACTTTAACCCCGCCGGCAGCGTAAAGGACCGGCTGGGCTATGCCATGATCAAGGATGCCGAAGAGAAGGGCCTGCTAAAAGAGAATTCGGTTATTATCGAGCCTACCAGCGGCAATACCGGCATCGGCCTGGCTTTGGTGGCGGCGGCCTGCGGTTACCGGCTTATCCTGACCATGCCGGAGACCATGAGCATGGAGCGCAGGAATTTGTTAAAAGCCCGAGGGGCTGAATTGGTTCTGACTCCCGGCGCCAGCGGCATGGCCGGGGCCATCGCCAAAGCGAAGGAGTTGACGGCGCAAATAGAAAATGGGTTTATGCCCGGGCAGTTTAAAAATCCTGCCAATCCGGAGATCCATCGCCAGACCACCGGAGTGGAAATCTGGCAGGATACCGACGGTGCGGTAGACATATTCGTGGCTGGAGTAGGTACGGGGGGGACTATAACCGGGGTGGGTGAAATGCTAAAGGCCAAAAAGCCGGGGGTGCAGATCGTGGCGGTGGAACCCTTCGACTCCCCGGTCCTGTCCGGCGGCCAGCCTGGTCCTCACCAGCTCCAGGGCATCGGGGCCGGTTTCGTTCCCGAGGTCTTAAACATGGAGGTTATCGACGAAGTATTCCCGGTGAAGAGCGAAGCGGCGTTTGCTGCGACCCGCGCCCTGTCCCGACATGAAGGGCTCTTGGTGGGCATATCATCCGGTGCGGCCGCCCATGCCGCCACGGAGATAGCCAAGCGCCCGGAGAACAAAGGCAAAACTATAGTGGTACTGCTGCCTGATAGCGGGGAGAGATATTTATCCACCCCTTTGTTCCAGGAAGGTTAGATTGCTACTTGGGCAGGTTTATCTCCATGCCTTGCTGGCAGGCGCTGTCAGGCTCACTCTGGCAGCAGCCTTTCTCTATGCTGGCCTCGGGCGCCCCACCCTGGCGATAACTTTTGATAGCTTCATGGAGGGCATCGGCGGCCAAATTGGAGCAGTGCATTTTTACCGGGGGCAGACCATCCAAAGCCTCGGCCACGGTCCGATTGGTGATCTTCTCGGCTTCTTCCAGGGTTTTGCCTTTCACGATTTCGGTCACCATACTGCTGGTGGCAATGGCGGCGGCACAGCCAAAGGTGCGGAATTTTATATCCTCTATCCGGTCGTCCTTGACCACGATCTCGATATGCATTATATCGCCGCAGGTAGGATTGCCCACTTCACCCACTCCGCTGGGATTCTCCAAAGTGCCCACATTACGCGGGTTCATAAAATGGTCCATTACTTTTTGCGAATACTGCATTATATGATACCTCCTTATTGTCCCAGCGGAGACATGACCCGCAAATTCTTGATTATCGGCGGCAGAACCTTAAGGATATAGTCTACATCTTCCTCGGTATTGTCTTTGCCCATGGTCAAACGCAGCGAACCGTGGGCCGCTTCATGCGGCAGCCCGATGGCCAGCAGAACGTGGGAAGGGTCCAGTGAACCTGATGCGCAGGCCGAACCACTGGAGGCCATGATGCCATGGTTGTCCAGCATCAAGAGGATCGACTCCCCCTCCACATAATCAAAACAAACACTGACGCTGCCGGGCAGTCTTTTCTCCGGGTGGCCGGTCAGCCTGGTGTTGGGAATGGCCGCGAATATACCGTCGGTCAAGCGCTTGGCCAAACCGGCTAAAGGCGCTTCCCGGCTGCTTAGCCTTTGCATCGCCATTTCGGCAGCTTGGGCGAAACCAACCACCCCGGGGACGTTGACGGTTCCGGCCCGCAGGTTGCGTTCGTGGCCGCCCCCGTGCATGAAGCTGCCAATCCGGACTCCCTTGCTGACGTAAAGACAGCCGACTCCTTTGGGACCGTAAAGTTTATGGGCGGAAGCAGACAGCAGGTCCACTCCCAATTCGGTTACATTGACCGGGATCTTGCCTACTGTCTGTACTGCGTCGGTGTGGAAAACGGCTCCGGCCTCATGGGCGATAGCCGCCAGTTCTTTAATAGGTTCAATAGTGCCGATCTCATTGTTGGCATGCATGATCGAAACCAGAGCGGTATTGGGGCGAATGGCGTCCCGCAGCGTATCCGGCTCCACTTCCCCATATGAATTGACTGGCAGGACGGTCAGTTCAAAACCCTGCTGGGCCAGGAATTCGCAGGTATGCAGCACGGCATGATGCTCGATGGCCGAGGTAATAATATGATTGCCCTTCTTCGGGTTCTTGGCCAGGTAAGTAATAATGGCTTGGTTGTCGGCTTCGGTGCCCCCGCTGGTGAATATGATTTCGTTGGGTTTGGCGCCCAGCAGGGCCGCCACTTTTTCCCGGGACTCTTCCAAGGCCCGGTAGGCTTTCTGCCCCTGGGAATGGACACTGGAAGAATTACCATATATGTCGGTATAGTAAGGAACCATGGCCTCGAAAACCTCCCGGTCAACCGGGGTGGTGGCGCTGTGGTCCATATAAATCGATTTCATCCTTTATCCCTCCTGTCTTGGTTAGCTGGGTTTCTGGGCTTCAATTTTATAAACGAATGTTGCCCGGCGGCGCCTGGCGTGATTCCTCGGCCAGGTCGGCCAGGGTGTATGAATCCAAGACCTCAGCAATGGAGTCCCGTACCTTGGTCCACAAGGTGCGGGTGACACAATAGTCGGACCTGGTGCAGGCTTCCGGACTGGCCTCACTGACGCAGTCAACCGGGGCGATGGGTCCCTCCAGCACTCTGATAACATCACCAGCGGTAATATCCCGGGGATCCCGGGCCAGTATGTAACCGCCCTGGGAACCGCGCACGCTTTTGACCAGACCGGCTCTTTTCAAGGGAACCATCAGCTGTTCCAAATAGCGTTCCGACAATCCCTCCCGCGCCGCTATGGTGCGGGTGGCCATAGGGCTTTTATCCTGGTTCTGGGCCATATCAATCATTGCCCGCAAACCGTAACGACCCCGGGTCGATAATTTCATTCCAACTCCCCCTAATCTGACCGCTGGTTTGTCCCCAGCGGGAAATCCCCAGGAATTGAGGGTGTCTCAGGGCGCTGATAATAATGGGCGATATTATAGACCGACTTCTCCTTTTTAAGTTCCAATATCTCGGCAATGATCACGTCATCTGGTTGCTTGCTCATGATTATGAAGTATCCTTCTCTGGTTGCACCCTGGCCGCGATAATAAGCGATGATTTCTCTGGGCTTATTTATTTTCCCCGCCATGTGTTTTCTGAACCTAATATACATAATCCCTATAGAATATGTCAAGTATTGATGCAGGCATGGATATGCCGCAGCGGAGGAGTTGCAGGCTGTTTAGTTCAATATGTCTTGGGTCAATATTCCCATCGCCTTTTCAGGTTCTTCAAATAACGGACTATGTGCTGAATTTTCAAAGGTATAGAATACTTTCAACGGGGCTTGCAGCTGTTCATAATACTCTTTTTGCAAAGAATACAAACAAGTATAGTCGTATGCTCCAGCAAAGAAATAGCTAGGGATCTCCAACGACGGCACACGCTCAAAAGCGTTAAAATGCATGCTGTCTGTTACAACGGCGGTGTCTTTGGCAAACATTTTACCACGCCAAATATTGATCCGTTCCATCGGCGTATATACAGTACAACGTATGCTTGAGAAGAAAATGCCTGACATAACCGAACGCATATCACGTGTGGTGCCAATCCCAAGATCATGCATAGCGGTATCTCGCAATGAGGAGGTGAAGTATCTTCCATATGCATCGTCCGACGTCAAAATCGGATAGCCTTCGAATTTTTTAACCATCTTCTCGTTTCCGACCGCTTTGTACTGATCTAGCATATAGACGTAAGCTGTTTTTTCTGACTCCACTTGATCTACAATTTGTGCCAAAGAAATATAGGCATGAAACAGTTCAGGATGTCGGGCCGCCGCCTGAATACCAATGTAAGTGCCGAAAGAATGAGCCATAAGATAAATTTTGTCCTGCCTGAAACGCTCGCGTAAATAGTTCGTCACACTGACAACATCGGAAATATATTGCTCTGAGGTCATAGTATCGGCAGAAGTGTTTGATCTGTAGGATATGGATGTGCCCCGGTATTCCAAATAACAGACAACAAACTCATTTTCAAGGCCGGTGGGATACTCCTGTTCCAGAAAGAATTCCGGTATACCTGGTCCTCCGCCAAGAAACAGTATGACAGGTTTGCTTTCATCCTTTGCCATAATAAACATGCCCAGAGAAGTCCCGTTAATATCAATCAAGGTCTTCTCTGAAATACTTCCGGACAAAACATTGCCATTGTCATCAAGAAACGGTTTTGTTTTGCCGAGACTTGGAGGCAGAATAATCAATGATGCAACCACAATACATATCAATATCAGCGCATAAATCCGCATTTTCGTGGCCTCCCCAATTTTCTCTAGGATGAGGAAAAAGCGCTATCTTCAGATGAAGATATTCCAATAATAAAGCATCCCCATCAAACCCATGACGGCCAAGGTGAATAGGCTGTAATGCAGCCGCGCCATTCGTCCCCAAAATCCTTTGCGCCAGGCAATTACCGTAAAGAGCACCAGCAGTCCGGTCAAGGTCCACATA
>JAAYJY010000338.1 GCA_012522705.1 Syntrophomonadaceae bacterium
AAATAGCAGGCAGGACGCTAATTCGAATATGAAAGCCCAATGCTATGGCAATGACCAAACCTGTCATATCACTAAAAACCAGACATAGCCGGGCGAATAAACGCTGAACTACTTTTCTTAAACTAATTGCTGTCACAGGAATACCTTGGATTTTCGGCAGTTGTACATATTCATCAATACTCTCTAAAGGTGCACTACTTTCCAATTTAAAACCTTCAATCGCGATACGTTGGCTACATCACTATAGTGGCATTTACATTTCGATAGATACACTTGTATGGGAAAGGATTTTTCCCGATTCTATTTGATTCGATAATAGAAAGTCTAAACCTACTTCTTCTGCACGTATTGTACCTGAAAATCTCCTAAAATGGTTCCTTTTGTGGAATTTCTTGCATCAAGTTGTCTTTCGAGCACAAACGTTGCCTTGAACATTTTCTGAAAAATGGATAAAATTGAGTTGTTTAGCGGAGTTATTCGGGGGAATTCATTATGATATTCGTTACCGGAGGGGCCGGCTATATCGGCAGTCACACCTGCGTGGAGCTGTTGAATGCCGGTCATGAAATAGTCGTCTGCGACAACCTGTCCAACTCCAAACCCGAGGTGATAGATAAAATAGCGGGGATCACTGGACGGGCTTTTCGCTTCTATGAAGCGGATATTCTGGATCGCTCCGCCATGGATAGGATTTTTGCTGAAAATGCCATTGAAGCGGTGATCCATTTTGCCGGTTTGAAAGCGGTGGGCGAATCGGTGCAGAAACCGCTGCTCTACTACCATAACAATGTAGCCGGTTCACTGGTGCTGTTCCAGGCTATGGCTGCGGCGAAGGTGAAACGGCTGGTCTTCAGTTCGTCGGCTACGGTTTACGGCGATCCTGCCCAAGTGCCGATAAGGGAGGATTTCCCCCTATCCGCCACCAATCCCTACGGAGCTACCAAGCTGACCATCGAGAATATCCTTAGGGATCTCTGCAACGGTGACCCTGACTGGAGTGTGGCCCTGCTGCGCTATTTCAACCCCATCGGAGCCCACTCGAGCGGTTTATTAGGCGACGATCCCAGCGGCATCCCCAACAACCTGATGCCCTATCTGCTGCGGGTGGCGGCTGGTCAGCTGGAAGAGTTGAGCATTTACGGCAACGACTACCCTACCCGGGACGGTACCGGAGTGCGGGACTATATCCATGTGGTGGATCTCAGCCAGGGCCATCTCCAAGCTTTAAGCAAAATCATGACCTCTACCGGGATTGACGCCTTTAACCTGGGGACTGGGACCGGCTATAGCGTCCTGGAAGTTATCACTGCCTTCGAACAGGCCAGCGGGCAGAAGGTCAAGTGGAAGATCACCGCCCGGCGGCCCGGGGACATCGCCGAATGCTATGCGGAGGCCAGTAAGGCCAAGTTGGAACTGGGTTGGGAAGCCAAGAAAGGACTGGCGGAGATGTGCCTGGATGCCTGGAGGTTTGTACAGGGACAATAAATGATTGCGTCCCGTTATCTTGAACGCAGGATGCTGTCACTCAGAGTTGCCATGTGTCACTCAGAGCGCAGCGAAGAGTCTGACCGACGGGGCGAGATTCCTCGCTCCGCTCGGAACGACAGTGACACAGCTCCGAGTTGCCATGTGTCACTCAGAGCGCAGCGAAGAGTCTAATACAGGACTGGCACTCTGAACGCAAGGATGCCAGGGGGCGTGAGAGCATCAAGCATCAGGTCTTGGAAACCTTGACCTTAAAGACCCTTTTTTCCTCCACTTCTTCGACTTTCATTATCAGGCCTTCGTACTCGATGCTGGGCTTGTCCTTGCGGCCCGGTATCCTCCCCAGCTGTCCGATAACAAACCCGCTCAGTGTCTCATAATCGTCCACCGGGATCTCCACACCCAATAGTCCCTGAACATCATCCAGGTCAGCAACGCCACTGATCAGGTAGGTATTGTCATCTATTTTCTCGAATTCCTTTTCTTCCTCATCATACTCATCGAATATATTACCCACTATCTCTTCGAGAAGGTCTTCGATGGTGACCAATCCGGCGGTACCACCATATTCATCGATGATCACTGCGATATGGGTCTTTCTGCGCTGCATTTCCCGGAACAACTGGTCGGTAGGTTTGGATGTAGCCACAAAATACGGAGTTCTGATAATCTGTCGCAACGAGAAGTTGTCCCGGTTGCTTTCATCCGATAAGAATTGAAACAGATCCTTAGGATAGAACATACCCACGATATTGTCCAAATTGTCTTCATAAACCGGGATGCGGGAGAACTTCTCGGTATTGACCACGTGGAGCACCTGCTCCAGGCCGGCTTCCACCGGCAGGGCCACGATATCGGTGCGGTGGGTCATGATATTGCCCACGGTCTTGTTGTCAAACTCAAAGATGTTGTTGATCATCCGTCTTTCCAGCTCATGGATGGTCCCCTTTTCCTCACCGATGTCGACCATCAATCGAATCTCCTCTTCGGTCACCTCATCATCTTCTTCATGAGGATCCATACCAAAAAGCCGCACCATAAAGTTGGTCGACACAGAAAGTAGAGATACTAATGGCTTGGTGATAGCGGATAAGAACTGCAGCGGTCCTATCGCAAAATAAGCTATCGGCTGGGATTTTTTCATGGCTACCCGCTTGGGCACCAATTCCCCGAACACCAAGGTAAAATATGAAAGCAGGATGGTGATGACGACCATGGATATGGTCTTCAGCACACCCGCCGACCACCCTATTCCAGCCTCCTGCAATACCCGCACCAATGGATCGGCGAAGGTCTCGGAAGCGAACGCGCTGGCCAGAAAGCCGGCCAAGGTTATCCCTATTTGAATGGTGGCCAGGAAACGACTGGGCTCATCCATCAATTTCTCGATCCGGGCTGCTTTCCGATCACCTTTGTCGGCCAGGGATTTTATCCGGGCATCGTTCAAGGATATCATGGCGATCTCCGAAGCAGCGAAGAACGCATTCAGTATTATAAGGATAACCAGAAAGACTATTGCCGTCGTCATAGCGGCCCCCCTATTGCAGATTTGCGCCGCAAACGCAAAAAGGCACCGGAAATTCACGGGGGAATTTCTGGCTGCCCTTTATTTTGTCCTTGCAGGTGCATATTTATTTGGAAATTCAGGCGCTCGTAAATCCAATGGCTCTCGCCGGACGACCACGGGTTTTCACCCATGCCACCATCACCTCAACCATATTATAGCACTTTCTAAAAATAAGTCTTGCAAATCTTGTTTCGGCACAGTCCATTTCCAAGGGAGGAATCCACCGGCTATTTATAGAACCTTTCCACCAACCAATTAAGGAGGTAAGTCTCAATGGCTCAGCAAATATGCGCCATCTGCGGCCGGGAAGTGGACGATGCGGCCCGATTCTGCCCAGCCTGCGGCGGTGAACTCCAAGCTGCCGGGCAAATATGCGGTAAGTGTCACCAGTCCAATCCCGACCGCGCTCTTTTCTGCATGAACTGCGGCGACGACCTGACCGTTCAGGAAACAGCGGCTGTCGATGCTGAATCTGTCGATGCCGGCGCAATCCATCACTTGGCCAACACCGCTGCAGTCTCCTTGCCCCCAATCATGGAAATACCTGCACCTGCCGCACCATCGGCTGGGGCGCCAGCGGCAGTCAAGAGAACCCTGGCGGTCATAGGGGTCGTGGTGTTGCTGCTGACCGCAGGCGGGGGTGTTTATCGCTATTACACCCAACAGATGACCCAGCGGTTTTTATCGGCTAGCAGCCTTTTGGCCGGACAGATGGCCGGAGCAGAGCAAAAGCTGGCTGACTATTTCGAGCGGCCCATTGACACCCAGTTTATTGCCGCCCTGCAACAGGATTGGCCCGGTCAGATACAAGAATTGCAGATTGCCGTGGATGAATGGAAGACGGTTAAATGCCCTAAACAGTATCTTCTCCAACAGCAACTCCTGGACCGTCGGGCCGAGGCTCAGTTGGCGGCGATGGGACAGATACCGGACATCCTGGCCCATCCGTTGGCAGCTGAGACCGATGGTGTTCTGGAAAGCTTGCGGCAGAATATGAATGAAGCCCGAGACTTATCGAACAACATACAACTACCGGGATTACAGATGCCAAATAGCGATAAGGCAACAGCCGTGGCAGACAGTTTGTCGGCATATTGCAGCGAACAGCGCGAAATATATAAGGCTAAACTGGCTCGCCTGGAAGCCATGAAGGCCTATTTCAAACAGATGGACTCCATCCTCCAGAAGAATAACGAGGCTAAAACCGGCCTGGGGGCCATGCTTGATAAGATCCGCAGTGGGGGATACGGTTGGCCGGATTATTTCGAGATGATCGACGGCGCCAAATCCACTCGGGTGAATCTGCGTACCCAGGTCAACCGGCTGGTGACGCCTGCCGGCACTGAAGAATACACGGCCGAATTGAGCCGTTTGCTGTCCCTGTCGGTGGATTATTGTGATATCATGAAAGCCGGCGCAAATGCGGAAAGCAAAGGTGATTACAGCACCGCCAACAAAAAATATATAGAAGCCCCGCCCCTCAACGACCAGATCCAAAGCCAATACGCTGCCTTTAACAGCAAA
>JAAYJY010000360.1 GCA_012522705.1 Syntrophomonadaceae bacterium
CCTTGCGCCTGCTGGCGGATGGGTATGGCAGCAGTCAGGTGCTGGAGGACGGCACCTTCCTGACCTGCACTGCCTGGAGTTGGGCCAGCTACAGCAACAAGGGCGGACGCCGGCACCCGCCGGCTCTCAGCACCAGCATCGAATCACGCTGGTTCAACCATGATTTCCTGGAACATCTGTACCAGGAACTGGGTTATGACCCGGCGGAGGTCATGAAGACCGTCAACCGGATGATGCTGGCCGGCAAGAGCGCCCACAACCTGCTGGACCGCCTGCTGCCGGCCCGGCCCAAGGATGTGATGGTGGTCATCCAAGAGCCTACCGATGAGCCCAGCCGCACCCTGCAGCGTTATGCCGGCAATCCGCTGCTGGAGCCCATTCCGGCCAACCAGTGGGAGTCCAAATACGTTTTGAATCCCGGGGCATTGCGGATAGACGACCGGGTTTACCTGTTCTACCGGGCGGTGGGAGAAGACGACATTTCCTACATCGGTTTGGCGGTCACGGATGGCTACAGGGTTTTGGAAAGACTGCCCCAGCCGATATTTTCGCCGGTTATCCCGGAGGAGCGGATGGGCTGTGAAGATCCCCGCCTGATCATCATCGATGAGCGGATATGGATGCTCTATACCGCCTATGACAGCAACCTGGCCCAGATTGCGGCCGCCTCCATAACGGTGGACGATTTCCTGGCCCGGCGGTTTGAGGGTTGGCAGCGGGAAGGGCTGGCCTTCAAGAATATATGGGATAAGGACGCCATCCTGTTCCCGGAGAGAATTCAGGGTAAATATGTGTTGTACCATCGCATCGAGCCTTCCATGTGGATCACTTACATGAATGAGGTGGAATTCCCCTGCCGGGAGCAGCACGCCATCATCATCGGTCCCCGGCCGGGGCGCATGTGGGATTCGCTCAAGATCGGGGCTGGAGCCCAGCCCTTGAAGACCATTTACGGCTGGCTGCTGATCTATCACGGCGTGGACCACAACTATGTATATCGACTCGGGGTCATACTGGTGGATCTGGAGGATCCCCAGCGCGTCCTTTACCGTTCTCCCAACCCGGTGCTGGAGCCGGAGGAGGATTATGAGGTCGGGCTCAGCGGGGCCTGGGTGCCCAATGTGGTGTTTACCTGTGGGGCAGTGGGCGGCAGCGACAAAGAGATATTGGAGGACGATGATGAGGTGTTGGTCTACTACGGAGCCGCCGACACCAGCATTGGGGTGGCCCGGGCTACCGTAGCCGATCTGATACCGGAGAAATACCGCTGCAAGTCCTTGGCGCTGGTCTAAACTAAGTGATGCGCGGGTGATGCTGTCACTCTGAACGAAGTGAAAAATCCTCCGTCGATGCTGTCACTCTGAACGAAGTGACGAGTCCGTTCGCGGGTACTGTCACTCTGAGCGAAGCGAAGAGTCTGTTCACGGGCACTGTCACTCTGAACGAAGTGAAGAGTCTATCCAGGATGAGATTCCTCGCTACGCTCGGAATGACAAGAACCCTGCGCTCGGAATGACAAGAACCCTGCGCTCGGAATGACAAGAACCCTGCGCGCGGGATGACCAGAACGCTGGGCTCGGAATGACAACTAGAAGTGTCACTCAGAGCGAAGCGAAGAGTCTGTTCACGGGCACTGTCACTCTGAACGAAGTGAAGAGTCTGTTCACGGGCACTGTCACTCTGAACGAAGTGAAGAGTCTATCCAGGATGAGATTCCTCGCTGCGCTCGGAATGACAAGAACCCTGCGCTCGGAATGACAAGAACGCTGCGCTCGGAATGACAA
>JAAYJY010000339.1 GCA_012522705.1 Syntrophomonadaceae bacterium
AACTGCTCATTGGCGCCGTAATTATCCGGGAGGCAGAAAAGAACCAGGCTGCCGCCCAGGGCTGCGTGCAAAGTGATCCTGCAGTTTCGGGGCTTGTAAGTGACCTTGCGGACGCGCCCCCAGGTAAGCGACTGGCCCTGGCGTGCTCCCGCCAGCATGCCGGCTCCTGCAACTGTGTAGTTACCTGCGAAAAGGCCCAAAAGGACTGCTGCCCGGTTGATCCGGCCAGCCCGTTTGGCCTGACCCTCCTGCATACGGCCAGTAATACCCTGGTCGGACACTGAATAGTCGACATCGTAGGTCCCGCAAAAGACGACCACGAGAACCAGGGCCGACAGCAGAAACAGAAGACCGATCAAGCCCATGGCGTAGTAAAAATAGGGAGGTTCAGAAGCCGTCAGGGCAAGAATCAAGATCATTACTCCGAAGGGAAGCCCGATGGCCAGGCCCAGTTGTCTGAGAAGAACCGGGTTCCTGAAAAGAGAAAGTCGGATGGACCAGCTAAAGGGTGGCGAATGATTGTCCATAATAATCTCCCGGATAACCTGAGTCCGGTTGGAGCAAAGAATCCCTCATGGATATTTTGGCCGATGGTTCTGGGGTTAAAGTAACATACTTTCCCTCAGATAATCGGATTTTTCAGCACCAGGACGCCGGGTTCGGTATCATCGACGATGAAGGATGCCCGGTCGTGGAAGGTTACCTGCCCGAAATGGTCCAGGAAGGGCTGGACCCCGGAGGTCACATCCCAGCCGGCGGTTCTCTCGCGGTAGTGCATGGGGACAATGATGGCGGGCTCGACCGCTTTGGCCAGGACAGCAGCTTGACCGGCGTCAATGGTGTAGTGGCCGCCGACGGGAATCAGGATCACATCCAGGTTTTGCAGCCGGGCCAGCTCTTCCTGGCTCAGCTCATGACCCAGATCACCCAGGTGGGCGATCCGTTTGCCGGCCAGTGCCAAGACGTGGATTTTGTTGGGACCGCGCAGCTTGCCGCCTTGCGGGTCGTGGAAGGTGTCGATCACCTCAACCTCCACAGCCGGTTCCCGGCCCGTCAGCCGGACGCGGTTTCGGGCGTTGTGGGCATCGTGTTCATGGGATACCAGGACCAGATCGGCTTCAAGGTCAAGGAGGCCGTAACCCGGCACCTGGAGATAGGGATCGATAACGACCGAGGCCTGGCTGGAGCGCAGCTCAAAACATGAATGGCCGCGCCAGATGATTTCGACATTGTCAGTCATGGGTTTCTCCTTTCAGAAACGGCGAAAGCCACAGATCATCTTTACCTTCCCAGTATACGGTATAGGCGGAGGCAGGCGCTGCCTTCAAAGGTATACTGGAAGAAGAAAGAGGGAAAGGAGACGGAAAATGGACGGGAACCGTTTGAAAGAGGTCTGGCAGGCCCTGGACGACAGGCTGGCAGGCATCGACTTTGAGGCCATCTGGCCGGGATTTTCACCGGTTGACTTAGCCCTCTACACCCCCCTGATCATGTGCTTCAAAGGCCAAATCTCCGACAAACCGGCCTCTTTCATCGGGAACACCGCCATTGAGCATGAGGGGGCCTGCATCGCCATCTGGGACATGTCCTATACAATTTTGGAGGACGGAGAATCGCTCGACCGCCTGGCGGCCAACCTGGTTCACGAAATGTTTCACGCCTTCCAACAC
>JAAYJY010000340.1 GCA_012522705.1 Syntrophomonadaceae bacterium
CAGTGAGTCCGGATGGTAGCGTCCAACGCACTGATCAAGTATGCCGGCAACCAACTCGTAAACCGGTTCTGCTTCATCATACCTTTGCTCAGTTGCCAGTAACCTGGCCAAATAAACAAATACTTCTAATTGTGTTGGGTCAGCGGGAGTCTCCCAGCTTAACTTTCCATTAATTGCTGCAAGAATCTCTCTGTCTATTTTCTGATTTAAAATGCCTTCGTCTTCAAAGAAATTCCTAATCCGCGTTTCTTTGTCCACCATTAACCCCCCACCATTTCTATATATTACCATCGTTGTTGCCGAAAAGGAATGAGTTAGCCTATTGTTGTAGAATAATATAGAAAATGGTAGTGATCTAACGGTGCAGGAGTTCGCGCTGCTTGAAGATCCGCTATCATAGTAACCCACCTACAGGACCCGGGCCGTAACATTAAGCCCGGGGCCATAAACACCTATATCCCTTTTTAGGACGGACCACTTAAAATCCCACTCGTAATTCCAATTAAATTGTTATATTGGAAGGAAATGTCTGCCCGTTTGTAGAATAATCCAGAAACGTAATAATGAAGGGCCGCATTATGGCGGAACCAACAGGGATTGTGCGAAAACTGGACGAGCTGGGACGCATAGTCCTTCCCAAAGAATTGAGACTTACAATGGATTTGAAATATCGGGATAGTATAGAGATCTTCACCAGCGAAGACTCAATTATTCTCAAACAATACCGGCCAGCCTGCATCTTTTGTGGCAATGCCCAAGACACAATCGACATCCACGGCAAGAAGCTCTGTAATAGTTGCAGGGATGACCTGCCCCAGGACATTAACGTAGTTTACACAAAAAGTACGGCTTCAATTTAGAAACAAAAATTTAATATAGGAGGAAAAAAGTAATGTTGAAATCTACAGGAATGGTGAGGAAAACGGATGAGCTGGGCCGAGTAGTCATACCAATTGAAATCAGGCGGACCATGAATATTGAGACCAAAGATCCCCTCGAGATTTATACCAGCGGAGAGTACATTGTATTGCAGAAGTACCAGCCGGCTTGTATATTTTGCGGTGAAGCCGGCGAAATCATCAATTACCAGGGCAAGAATATCTGCAAGATATGCCTGGTTGAGTTGGCCAGCGATACCAATGTTGTTTGCATTAATAGAACCGTATCTTTTTGGTGAGTTGACCTATATTGCAGGATTCGTATTATATGAGAAAGGAAGCACAGCATTATGATTAAATCCACTGGGATAGTAAGGGATGTGGACCCCCTGGGGCGCGTTGTCATCCCCATCGAACTGCGCAAGACCATGGACATACAGGAGTATGACCCGCTGGAGATTTACACCAACGATAATCAAATACTTCTGAAGAAATATCAGCCAGCCTGTATACTCTGCGGGAGTGCTGAAAATCTATCAACCCATCAAGGCAAGAAAATATGCCAGATCTGTCGAACCGGAATAGCCAAGGAAAGCGTTGTCTATTTACATAAAGCCTCGTTTTAATAAGCCAGGCAGGAATGGTAGAAGGCAGTGGCCCAAACGGCCATCTGCCTTCCATCTGTTTCTATAACCCTGCTCCCTTCTATATCGGTCCTGTAGACTCGAACACCTAGTCCCTCCAGCCGGGCCACCGTCTCCTCATGCGGATGCCCGTACCGGTTCCCTCCCCCCACCGAAATGATGGCGGCCTCCGGCCGAACCCGGGCCAGGAATTCTGCACTGCTGGAGAATCGGCTGCCATGATGCCCGACCTTTAGGATCTCGGCGCTTATGTCGCCGGCCAGGATATCCTCCAGATCTCTCTCCCCATCCCCCATGAACAGGAATTCTATTTCCCCGCAGTCCAGCCGTGCCACTACCGAGTAATTGTTCACCTCCCTCCACGTCTCGTTTCCGGTCAGGATCGTCAGTTGATACTCACCGAATTTGTACACCAGGTAATCATCAGCCGCCCAGGCGCATCCCTCAGCCAGGACACTTTCCTTATAGGATTCATAAATCCTGGTGTTCGCAGCCAGGCCGCTGTCGATTACCTGGACCACCGAGAACGCCTCCATCACGTCGGGGATCCCGCCGATATGGTCACGGTGGGGATGGGTGGCAATGAGCAGATCGATCTCTCCGTCCATCCCCTGGCCATGGAGGTAATTCACCACCACCGAGCCATCGCTTACGTCGCCGGCATCGATCAGGATGTCGTAATCGTACGGCAGCTGTATGTAAATTGCGTCAGCCTGCCCCACGTCAATGAAATGAACCCTTGCCGGTTCTTCGGCCCAGGCTGCGGAAGCTAGAGCCGGTACTGGCTCCGGCGCAATGCTGCCGCTATTATCCACTGCCGCCGCTTCCGCCGGAAGGCCAGTCCCCACCTGCCCGCAGATGACCAGCGCTGCCATGAATTTTAAAATACTGAGCATCATGCCCTCCCTATTCCCTTCCCTAATCAATCATGTGGACGGGTGATTCAACCGCCAGTCTTCGCCAGTCACTCTAATCCCGTCACACATCTCCACGATCCGCGACACAGACCGTTGGCCGATCTGTACCTCCAGTTCCCCGAGGTTGCAGTTGGTGGTGAAGAAGGTGCTGCGCTGCATGCGGTAACGGAGGTCGATCAGGCTGTACAGCTGCTCCTCCACCCAGTCGCTTGGTTTTTGGGCACCGATATCGTCCAGGATGACTACCGTATCGCAACGGCATCGGTGCAGCAATTCCCGAGTCCCCTCCAATATCCGGTCATCCCGGAGGGCCTGGCGTACCTTTCCCTCCCGGAATGACTCCCTCATACGGTCCAGCATTTCTACTACCGACACCATCGAACAGTAGCGCCCTTCGTAAACCGCTTCGTCGACAAAGCGGTAACGGCTGGGACGCCGCCCGAAATAGTAGGGTTTGCTCTCTAACATAGCCCGCAAGGTGGCCACGCTAAGGTGGCTTTTGCCGGTACCGATGGGCCCCTGCAGAAACCCCCCCCGGCCCTGGGCCAGGTTATCCAGGCTCCGGCGGGCAAC
>JAAYJY010000341.1 GCA_012522705.1 Syntrophomonadaceae bacterium
ACCGAAGTCTGGCTGCCCCGATTTCTTACCGACCACGGTCTGGTCCCGTCCACCAGCGAGGGCCGGCGCATGATCCAGCAGGGGGCAGTGCGGGTCGACGGAGACAAATACGAGCGGGAAGATTTGTGCCTGGCTGATGAAATGGTGATCCAGATCGGCAAACGCAAATTTGCCCGGATCAAGGTCTGATGTGAAGTTTCGCATGGACCGGCCTGGCCTTGGGATGACCTGCTGAGTGTCACTCTGAACGCGTTGATGGCAAAGGCTTGGTCTCCATGGACTTAAGGGTCGGCAAGATCTCATCGACATGTCCTTCGAAGAATATGGCATAACCCCTGACATTGGGGAAGTCGAGGGACAGCATCCTGATGAATGTGAATCCCGCTGCTTCCAGAGCCTACTGTGGTGTATTACTTATATATTTTATGTGTTCATCCGTTATCTTCTTGGCCGTACAGTATATTTTTTTATTCTTGGAATTATATAATGCCGTGGCTACCAGCGTTCTCATATGATTTTGCCCTCCTATCGATTCTCTTCCTTAAAAGAAGACCCAGTCCCCGAAGGAGACCCCAGTCCCGCAGACTTATCTCCGGCCTCCCCAAACAGTGGTTAATAAACTCCCCAGCGCAGGAAACGGAGCCGATAAAACCTGAATCGCCATTGACTCCCATCCGCAGGTGCGCTGGTATATGAATACAAATGGTATCCTTTTGCGAGCCTCTATGCAAGTTCTACCATGCACTGGATACCAATATGTCCGCACCAAATGTCAAAGACAGTCGAAAACGGAGTATATTCCTAAAATTTATTGATTGACGCTGTTTGGATTGTTTGTATACAATGATATCGAAACTATGGCCAGTCTCTTATTATTTCATAATAAGTCGGGGAAGACTGGTCATTTATCCTGAAAGGAGGTGAAAACATGGCTACCATCCGAGAGATCATCTCATCATTTCGGGACAAACCAGGTGGAATTATAGAAGCCTACCATGCCGTCCAGAGAGAATGCAATTTCCTGCCGGAAGAAACCATTCCGATTGCTGCCGAGGTATTTGGCCTATCTGAAGCCCAAGCCTACGGTGTCGCAACGTTTTATTCCTATCTTTCCGTTGCCCCCCGCGGCAAATATATTATCAGGATGTGCGAGAGCGCACCCTGTCACATCGCCGGCGCTGACACTCTGATCAAAGCGTTTGAAGACGCTTTGGGTATCAAAGTCGGACAGACTACCGCAGACGGCAAGTTCAGCCTGGAATTGACCGAATGTGTAGGGCAGTGTCAGGGAACCCCGGTTATAACCATCAATAGTGTTCCCTACGTGGACCTGGATCCTGCACAGGTTGAGACGGTGCTAGCCTTGTGCCAGTAAATATAGAGAGAAAGGAGGGGATTGGATTGATAGAAGAGAAACGCATAGTGCTTCGCAATGCAGACAATATAGACCCGGAAGATATAAAAGATTATTTGCAGGCCGGCGGCTATCGGGGACTGGAGAAGGCCCGCAGCATGAGGACCATCGACCTCATCGAAGAAGTTAAAAAATCCGGGCTCAGAGGCCGTGGCGGAGCAGCATTCAATTGCGGTCTAAAGTGGAGTTTCGTACCTCCCAACCGGGGCGCGACATTCGTGGTGTGCAACCTGGATGAAGGCGAACCCGGAACTTATAAGGACCGCACCATAGTGCAGAAGGACCCGCAGACGCTGTTGGAAGGCATGGCGATTTGTGCGCACGCCATCAACTCCAAGCAGGGATATATCTATTGCCGGGGTGAGTATCCCTATGTCGTGGAACTGCTGAACAGAGCCATCGGACAGGCCAAAGAGGCTGGAGTGTTGGGTGATTTTGACATCGAAGTGCGCATGGGCGCCGGCGCTTATGTGTGCGGTGAGGAGACCGCGCTTATAGAATCGCTGGAAGGCCATCGCGGGGAACCCCGCTTCAAACCCCCGTTTCCCGGCGTTGAAGGCCTCTGGGGACAACCCACGGTGGTCAACAACGTGGAGACATTCGCCAACCTGCCGGAGATCGTTCTCAATGGCGGCGAGTGGTATGCAGCCATTGGAGCACCCAATTATACTGGGACCAAAGTACTCACCTTGACCGGTGACGTCAAGAACCGAATTTTCATCGAAGTCCCGACCACCACCACCCTGAGGGAAGTCGTCTTTGGCTTCGGAGGAGGAATCAAGGACGACAAGAAATTTAAAGCCGTCCAGGTGGGGGGAACCTCAGGCGGTTTCATACCTGAACATCTGCTCGACACCCAGATCGATGCTGATTCCATGAGGAGTATTGGCGCGACCCTGGGCACCGGAGCAGTTTTTGTCATGGATGAGACCCGCGACATCGTAGATATCGTGACCCGCATAGCCAAGTTTTTTGAACATGAATCATGCGGTAAATGCAATCCTTGCCGAGAAGGTACTTATCGTGCTTACGAAATAATGAAGAAGATCAACCAGGGCCAGGCAGTGGCCCAAGACATTGACAACCTGACGGTCCTGGGCCGGGTAATGGAAAAGGCTTGCTTGTGCGGACTGGGTCAGGCGGCGCCCTCGCCGACGCTGACCACCCTGCAGCATTTTTATCCCGAATACCAGGCCCGGCTGCGAGCCCAATAGAAAGGAGGGAAAGAAATGATTACATTGACCATTAACGGCCGGGAAGTACAGACTCCCCGGGGCAGCACCATTCTGGAGGCTTGTCAGCGGAACGGTATATCAATTCCGACCCTCTGCTATGATCCTGATCTGCGTCTGGCCGGTTCCTGCCGCATGTGCGTAGTGGAGGTCAAGGGGCGTCCCCTATATGCGGCTTCCTGTGTAACGCCGGCGGAATCGAACATGATCATAGAAACGGATAGCGAAGGCATCGTAGCTGCCCGCAAGGTCATATTGGAGCTTTTGGCGGCCCGGCATCATTTCAATTGCCAGGTATGTGAGAAGAACGCCAACTGCACCTTCCAGGATTATTGCTACCAGTACGGAATAAAAGAGAGCCGTTATGAATACGGGCATGGTGCGATTTATGAGATAACTGATCCCAACCCCTTCCTGGAGAGGGATTACAACAAATGCATCATGTGCACTCGTTGCGTCCGGGCTTGTGAAGAAATTACCGTAGCCCGGGCTATCAATGTCAAGAACCGCGGCCACGAGGCCAAGATCTCCACCGCCTTTGACGGCAACCTGGCCGATTCTCCCTGTGTGTTCTGCGGACAATGCGTAATGGTGTGCCCGACCGGGGCCCTCACCAGTAGAGTCAGTGCAGGGATGGGGCGTTCCTACGAGGTGGACAAGGTTTTGACCACCTGCACCTATTGCGGAACTGGCTGCACCTTCGAACTGAACGTGAAGGACGATCGCGTAGTGGGGGTAACCTCCGACCGCACCATAGTAGGCAGTCCGGTCAACAAGGGCGCTCTGTGTGTCAAAGGCCGGTTTGGCTGGGACTTCATCCATGCCAACGACCGCCTTACCACTCCGCTGATTAAGGAAAATGGTGAATTCCGTGAAGCCAGCTGGGATGAGGCCCTGGACTTGGTCGCCCAACGCCTGGGAGAGATTAAAACCGAGCACGGACCCGACAGCATGGCTATGTTTACATCTGCCCGGGTAACCAATGAGGAAAATTACCTGGCCCAGAAATTTACCCGTGCGGTACTGGGAACCAACAATGTGGATCATTGCGCCCGTCTCTGACACTCCGTTACTGTCGCCGGTCTGGGGGCAGCATTCGGAAGCGGAGCGATGACCAATTCCATAGGCGAATTGGAAAAAGACGCCAAGTGCATCTTCGTAATTGGATCCAACACCACCGAAAACCATCCGGTTATCGGTATGAAGATCAAGAAAAACGTTTTGTATAACGGAGCCAAACTAATAGTAGCCGACCCACGCCGGATCGACCTGGCCAGCATCGCGGATGTTTACATGCCGCATCTGCCGGGATCAGACGTGGCCCTTTTCAACGCCATGATGAACGTTATCATAAGTGAAGGTTTGGCCGACGAGAATTTCATCGCCGAGCACACCGAGGGTTACGAAGCCATGGCAGAAGTAGTCAAGAAATATACCCCCGAATACGCGGAGCCGATCACCGGTGTGCCCGCCGAGAAAATACGGCAGGCGGCCCGCATCTATGCTGAGAGCGATGCCGCGGCTATCTGTTATGCCATGGGAATCACCCAACATCGGAACGGCACCGACAATGTGAAATCGGCCTGCAATCTGGCCATGCTGACCGGAAACATCGGGCGTCCCGGTACCGGGGTCGATCCGTTGCGAGGTCAGAACAACGTCCAGGGCGCCTGTGACATGGGCGGACTGCCCACCGTGTTCACCGCTTACCAGGCGGTCACCAATGACGCTGCCCGGGAAAAATTCGAGAAAGCCTGGGGAGTACCCCTGCCCGGACATGCCGGGACAGTCCTCACCGAAGTGATCAACAAGGCTCACCACGGGGATGTCAGAGCCCTGTACGTACTCGGTGAAAATCCGATGATGAGCGATCCAGACCTGGAACATGTCGAGGAAGCGCTGGAGAAGATTGACTTTGTGGTGGTCCAGGATATATTCATGAGCGAAACCGCCAGATTTGCAGACGTGGTCCTGCCCGGAGCGTCCTTTGCCGAGAAGGACGGGACCTTCAGCAATACGGAAAGAAGGGTGCAAAGGGTGCGCAAAGCCGTATCTCCTCCGGGTCAAGCTCGGTCCGATTGGGAGATCATATGCGACCTGGCCACGCGCATGGGCTATCCCATGAGCTATGCCAACAGCGAAGAAATCTTTGAAGAGCTACGAACTCTGACACCGTCCTATGCCGGTATGACCTACCAGCGCATGGAGGGTGGAGGCCTGCAATGGCCATGCCCGACCGAGGTCCACCCGGGGACGCCTTTCCTGCACAAGGATGGCAACTTCTCCCGTGGGTTGGGAGCCTTCACCGCTATCGACCATATCGATCCCGGTGAGATGCCAGATCAAGAGTACCCCATCCGCTTGAGCACCGGGCGCAGTCTGTACCACTATCATACTGGAACCATGACTCGTCGCGCCTCGGCTTTGAACGAGCATGTGCCGGCTGCCGAATTGGAGATCAACGCTGGACAGGCGGCCGAGATGGGTATCAAGGACGGAGAGTTGGTCAAGATATCCACCCGGCGGGGCAGCTTGAAAATGAAAGCCAAGGTAACCGATAAGATCGCCCGCGGGGTAGCGTTTACAACATTCCACTTTACGGAGACGCCCGCCAATGTATTGACAAGTGCGGAATTCCTCGATCCGGTAGCCAAGATCCCTGAATACAAGGTATCAGCGGCTCGGATAGATAAACTCAGTGCCGAAGAAATGACTGGTTAGGTACCCTCATTTTATTTATTGATGAAAGGTGATGTATTATGAACTTTATGTCTCCTGCGGAAATAGCCGCAGCAGTGTGTAATGCCGGCAAGGCCAAAGCCGAAATGGCGTTTGGCAAGCTGTTCCTGTTAGGGATTTTGGCCGGTGTGTATATCGGTTTCGGGGCCAACCTGGCCACCAAGATCGGCTCCATGGAAGCCTCGGGAACATCCGGGGGCCAGT
>JAAYJY010000342.1 GCA_012522705.1 Syntrophomonadaceae bacterium
AGCATAGACTATCCCCCAAACCGGGGCTATACTTTCAGCCAGCATCAGCATGGGCAGTTGGGCCCCGGTCAGCATGGTCTCATGCATGATCAGGGGGAGCAGGATGCATACGAACACGACCAGCAATTGTACTGCCCCCTGGAAGATTCCTTCGTCGATGGTCTTCTCCGCCTCTACATCCGGTGCGATGGGCACCAGTATCGATATAGCCACCATCATGTTGTAAGATATGAAAGCGATGGTGGCAAACAGCCAGTTGCCCAGCAATGGATTGGCCCCGGAAAAGGGCCGGGCCACTACCTCGTTGCCTTCCAAACAGAAGAATGACAAAACACTGGTAATCAGCGCCATCACTATCAGGCAGGGGACTGTGATCCGAAACACATTCAGCACCCCTTGGGCTTCCCACAAACCCAATAAAGCCAAACACACGGCCATTAAAGCGCTTCCCCAGATTTTCGGGAGGCCGAATACTTGATTGAGCAAGGCCCCGGCCCCCGCGGGCATGACCACTACCACCCCGAACAGGAAGAGGATAAAAACCACGCCAAAGATGGCCCTCAGCCAAGGCATCTCTTGCTTCACGACTATTTTCCCAAACTCTATGATCCCGGTCCGTCGGGCGACCCTCATGACCAGAATGCTCAGCGTCAGGAGCATCAGGACGGCTGCCACCATGCCCAGCAGCCCATAACTTCCGAATACGGCAAAAAACTGGGTCAGCTCTTGCCCCGACACGAAACCGGCGCCCAAAAAACTGCCCGTAAAGGCCATGGCAATCTGGCTGCGGGATATATCGTTACTGGAAGCTCTCGCTTTACTGTCATGATCGTTCTTGCTCATGCTCTAATGCTATCATATTTAGCGCCGGCGGCATCAAGTAACGGCAACTTCCGGGCTCGCTGCCAGCTGACCATCTTTCCCGATGCCAAGTGGAAGCTGGTCGGCAGTAAAGAGGGGGCAGTAAGGGTCGGCTGGCCATCGCAGGCGGTAAAACCTGCTGCGCTATATGTGTTTGTGTCAAAGGGGCGCTGTTGCATGCGTTTTTGGAGGGGATCAAATCGTATGTATAATATAGAAGACATTAACAAGGCAATGCTGTGAATTTGTCGATGAAATATGGAAGTTAACCCCACTTGACGGAAATGGGTGGGGATCAAAATTGTTTTTAGCAAGAAAAATGGGGATAGAAGCATATTTTTCGAATTGATTAATATAAGGATAAGGCATAGAAGGGGGAGCGGTCATGGGAAGAGTAATTGGAGTTGTCGCAATCGTAATACTTCTCTTGGGTGGTATTGCCGTATTCATGGAAGTCACTCAACAAGATCCAATCATGGCAACCAACCAAAGCTCGGAAGCATCTTTAGTGCAGGACAGATTAGTGGAGCTCTCGGAATGGACCACCCTAAGGTATGATTATAGGAATGTTATCGTGAGCCGCACGGAACGAAGCCTGGCACTTCCCCTGGTCAGTGATGTCAACTTTTCCGAAACCATCAAGCTTATCGATTACACTGGTTATCTTAAAGCTGGGACGGATCTGTCCAAGGTCGAGATATTGTATAACGAAACGTCCCCGCAGTGTAAAGTAAGAGTTCCCAAGGCTAGGATACTTGATAATGTTGTAGAGACTGAAAATGCTAAGGTTGAAGATGTAAAAGGCAGCATCCTTTCCAATTATCCTAGCCAGATAATTATAAATGAGATAAATGCCAGTAAAATAACCCTACAAGAAGAAAAAATCAGCCAGGGATTCTTGGAACAAGCCGATATGCGGACTAAGTCCCTGCTGATTTCCTATCTAAATTCATGTGGCTATGCTGATGTGGTCATCGAATTCTATTAAGATCGGTTCTCACCCAGTCGGGCTGTTCTCTGGATACCTTTGACGTCTCGCCCCCGCCTCGGGCTTAGGCCCTGCCCGTGCTTGGACCCTCCGTCCCGTGTTTGCGCACTGGGCCCCCGCGTGGTACCTGGCCTTAAAGATCAGGGGAGATAGAGGCAGTCTCGATTATCAGTCTTCTTTCATTATCCAGGTCCAGCGTTGCTTTCCGGTTTCTCTCCTGCATTCGGCGCAGGTCCTCAATAGATGACCGGATATTTTGCTGCAGCTGGCGGGTGCGATCCTGTGCATTGTTGATCTGCGATTGGACGATCCAATCGAATAATAATCCATCCAGCAGGAAATCGGCCATGGTTGATAGGGTCCCAATATTTATGGAGTCATCGGTCTTTTGTACATCCGCCAATTCGGTTTGAAAGTTGCGCAGCAACTGCTGGGCGTGGGTTATTTGCCCCTGGGCAGTACCGATATGGGAATGCTTAATAGCCGTGGTAATGAGCCCGCCCCCCAGGATATCGACGATACCCCAGCCTTGGGCGCTACTCAGGCTCTTCTCCACTTCAGTCAGGGCTTGAACTGCTTGTTGCCCGGTATCGATGGCTTCCTCCAACTCCCTGGATTCTGCCTGCAGACCGCCCAATTGCTCCGACGCTTCAAACAGGCGCCGGGCATCGGGCCCGCCCGCGCGAAGCAAATAACGCTCTTTATCATGGATAGCCTGCCGGTATGCCGGTTGCGGGTCGCCCATAGCGCTTAATTCCCGGTCAATGCGCCGGACGGCGGCCTCCAGATTTTCCAGAGCAGTACTGGCGCTGTCAAACTTCATTTTGGCCGTCAGGTATTCCTCTTCCTCCTTGTGTTTGGCCATGTCCTTTGTGCCTTTTAGGTTGTGCCAAAAGCTCTGCAGGGTAATACCCTCCAGCCGTTGCACATCCTTGGCTTCCAGGGCCATCAGTTTTTGGAGCTCCAGCCACTGCTCTTTTTGCTCTTGTATCATCTTGATGGTGGCTTCCCGGCGGTGTAATAGTTTTTCTCTTTCCTTGAACGACTGCGCGGCTTCAGTTAAACGTTTCTGTATATCCATACCCCTAAGGTAAGCCTTCCTGCTCCCCGAGGTCAAGATGATACGACGGTCAGGTATGTTG
>JAAYJY010000343.1 GCA_012522705.1 Syntrophomonadaceae bacterium
CACTTCCACCTCGCGGTTGCGATAATACCCAGGAACTTCGTGATATAGCAGCGGCGAGTAACTGCAGATTCCCTGGTCGGCCAACTTGGCATCAAAGGCGCTGAAGTGCCAGCTGTCCCACTGAAAATGTTCCATGGCGGGATCACATAGGGGTACCTCCGGCATGGGGGGCAACGATATCCCGCTGCGGATATGGACCCCGGTAAGCTCATCCCTGCGCTTGGCCAGAGCCTTATCCAATGCCTTGGGGTATCCATTGAAGTACATGTAATCGACCCAATCCCCGGATTTGACCACCTTGACAGCTTCATCGGGAGTCCGCAGCTTTTCCTGGTATTCTCGCTCAAACATTATGGGGCCTCCTTCACAATAATTTTTGTGGCTGCTCCCATTATAATCAGGTACGCACTATCTGTCTTCATCCCCAGTTTGTCCCACCGGATATTAAACGCGTTTCGAGCCTCTGGATCCCGCTCTTGGCATGAACCTATTAGGTTTTGCCCAGTATTTGAATAACCATATCCTGTCGGCTGCCGACCCGGTCCTTGTCATAGATGGCATGGTAAGCGCGATAGTTTGCCAGGACGTTTTTGACATACTCCCGGGTCTCGGGGAACGGGATATCCCGCAAACTATCAGCGCTGCCATTCCATTGGCCGGCCTCTTGCCATTGGCTGACTCTGCCCCGGCCGGCGTTGTAGGCCGCCACGGTGAGCGGCAGATTACCCTTGAATTCCTTCTGGAGGTCGTGCAAATACCAGCAACCCAAGCAGATATTCATCTCCGGATCATGCAGGTGCTCGGCTTCAAAATCGGTGATCTTCATCTGGTCGGCGATCCAAGCCGCGGTCTCCGGCATTATCTGCATGAGTCCCTTGGCGCCGCGGGGAGATTCCGCCCAGGTCTGGTATTTGCTCTCCGCCCGGATTACGGCAAAGACCAGGAGGGGGTCGACATCGTATTGAGCCGCCATCGAATACACCAGATCCTGGTGCGGGCGCGGGTAAAAGATGGTGATCCAGCGCGGAAAGGTAGCGGTCACCACTAGGAATATAGCTATCGCCGACCACAGCAATACCCGCAGTCGGTTTTTTTTCGAACGACGCAAATCACAGGCCTCCCAGCCGTTGTTAAAACATCATATTTAATGGTCGCGGAGAATATCCTGGTAGTATTTAGTGGCCAGGCGGAGAGTGTCATCCATACTGCCGTTGTTATCGATAACCAAATGGGCCCGTCGGGCTTTCTCATCCAGGGGCATCTGCGAGTCGATGCGCCGGATGGAATCATCCCGGGTAAGGGAACTCCGCTTCATGAGCCGGCTGATTTGGGTCTCGCGGTCCACCCACACCACCCACACCTGATCGGCAACCAGGTCCAGCCGGGCTTCAAAAAGCAGCGGTATATCCAAAACCAGGACCGCTTTGGGATGGGCCAGGCGCTTGGTCTCGATCTCGTTATCGATAGCTTCATATATATACGGGCGTACTATCCGATTGAGGGCTCTCATCCGGGCCGGATCTTCGAAAACGATAGCGCCCAGCTTGGCCCGGTCGATAGTCAGGTCCGGGCTTAGAATATCGTTACCGAACTCTTTCACTACCTCTTCGTGGGCAGGCCAGCCAGGCTCCATGATCTTATGGGCGATTTTGTCGCCGTCAATTATTACTGCTCCAAGGTCGGCCAGCGTCTGGGAAACGGTACTCTTGCCGCTGGCTATCCCCCCGGTCAAACCGATTATCATCATCTTCATCCTCATCGAATGAATTCCGAAATTCCAATAGCCAGCAGCAGCAAAGCGGTGAGGGCGGCAGGCAGTCCCTGACAGTCTTCCCTCGCTGCGGTACGGCCCAACAAAAGGCCGCTGCTGACTAATATGAATTTTAGCATACCCACGGCGATGGCAGTTAACAAAATATTATAGCCGGCCATGGCAATACCGATACCGGCTCCAAAAGCATCCATGGCCAGGGCCAGGCCCAGGAAAAACGATTCCCGGGTGCCGATCTCCCCCGAGTGGTCGAAGTCAGCGCTGGATGGCTCCTTGAGGATCTGGATTATTATGCCCAGTGGTCTTATTTTGAATGACAGGAGGGGATCGCTGCCGTTTTCTTCTATGGTGCTAATTTTCTGGCGCAGGGATTGCAGCAAAAATATTAATCCGATGGCAATGATGGTCAGGGCTCCCAGGCGCGATGCCAGCACCGGGCTCAGCAGCGAAGACAGTCCCCGCCCCAGCAACATGGCTACCGTCACCGAACTGGCCGAGGCCACACATATGACCAGCAATGACACCAAGGGGATTCTTATTTTCCTGACCCCGTAGGCCAGCCCCACCGCAAAACCATCGGCGCTGACCGCCAGGGCGAACAGGCCGATCAACAATAATTCCAAGGGTTACCCTCCCCGACCTATATTCACTTCATTGCTACTATATGAATATGGGCGGGAAGGTGTGAGGTCTGCTTATTTCTGGCAGTGGGCGCAGTAGTGGCTGCTGCGGCCGCCAATTATCTCCTTTTCAATGGCCCGTCCGCAGACCGGGCAGGCCTGGCCGGTTTGGCCATACACATTGAGGAAGTTTTGGAAGTTGCCTTCCTGGTTCCAACCATCCCGGTAGTCGCGAAAAGTGGTGCCCTGTTCCTCAATACTCTGCCGGAGCACCTTTCTTACGGCCCGGTGGAGCCGTTTTATCTCGCTTTCGGTCAAACTCCCGGCCGGGCGGGTGCCCCGCACCCGGGCCTGGAACAGGGCTTCGTCGGCGTAGATGTTGCCTATCCCGGAGATCAGGCACTGGTTCAGGAGCAGGTTCTTAATAGTTACCTTACGACCCTGGCAAAGTTCGGCCAGACAGCGAGCGGTGAACTGGTTGGAGAGAGGTTCTACCCCCATACGAGCAAAAACCGGCTGCAGATCACGGCACAGCCTGATCCCCCCGAAGCGGCGGGGATCCTGGTAAACCAGTTGACACCCGTTGTCGAGATGTATGGCCAGATGAACGTGGGGAGCCTCGATGTCTTGACCTGCGGGCAAGCGATAGAAACGCCCGCTCATACCCAGATGCACAACCAGGTAGTAACCTTTTTCCAGGTAGATGATCAGAAACTTGCCCCGTCGGCCGATCGAGCGTACAGCCATGCCGGCCAGCAGCTCGGGAGCGAAATCCTCCCGTTTGATAATGTCCTGGCGGCGGAAATCGGTTCCGGTTATGCGGGCGCCGACGATCCCCGCCAGGGAGTTTTTGATGGTCTCTATCTCTGGCAATTCAGGCATTGGGCCCACTCCTTTTATCTACTTGATAATTGCTCTACTCCCAGTTCTGCATGTCGTACCAATTACTGCCCGCCTTCATGGCCACCAGCAAGGGCACCTTCAGTTGGTAAGCCGATTCCATGCAATCCTTTACCAGCGCCGCCGTTTCTTCCAGTTCATCCTTGCGCACCTCCAACACCAGGTCGTCATGGACCTGCAGCAAAAGGCGCGAGCGCAGCCGCCGCTCCTTCAGCGCGGCCACCACTTTAAGCATAGCCAGCTTGATGATATCGGCGGAACTGCCCTGGATGGGGGTGTTCAGTGCCATGCGGCGGGCGAAGGATTGGACCATCTTGTTCTTGGCACGCAGGTCAGGCAGGTAGCGGCGCCGGCTGAGGATGGTCTCCACATAACCGGTCTCGATGCCGTAATCGACTATGTCCTGCATATACTGGCGCACGCCCGGATAGGCATCCAGGTATTCCTTGATGTAGCGGGCCGCCTCCTGGCGGCTCACCCCGGTGTTGCGGGCCAGCCCGAAATCACTGATCCCGTAGATGATACCAAAATTGACCGCCTTGGCCTGGCGGCGCAGTTCCTCATCCACTCTATCGATAGGCACATTGAATATCTCCGCCGCGGTGCGGGTATGGATGTC
>JAAYJY010000344.1 GCA_012522705.1 Syntrophomonadaceae bacterium
AGGTCTTTCGGACCGGTACCACCACTTCATCTCCCACCGATATCTCCACTCCGGCGGGAACCTCCACCAAGGCCATCTGCATGAAGACTTTGCCTCGCACCGGATAGTCTTCTCCGCCAATCGACATGTAAATCTCTTGGCCGAACCAACCAAAGTATACTAATACTATCTTAGCGAGTTTCTTGATCATATCCCACAGATCGATTGATTGGTTGGCTACTTCCAGTGCCAGACCGTCATGGAACCCTACCGGTACCACTGCTATCTGAGCATCTTTCTTGAGACGGTAGGTGCTATAGTAACCCAACCTGGTTCCCCGGGGCAGATTCCTGATCGATATTACCCGGCTTTTATATGTATAGGGATCCTGCAACTGCAGGTACTGCGAGAATTTCCCTACCGGGTGCTGCCCTGATAAAAGGGTTCCGATTCTCACTGCATCAAGGTGCATGTTGGATGATCTTAAGAAAAGCGTGCTGTTGGCAATGTGCTTGATGAGGAATCTGGCACCGGTCTGTTCGAGCCGGTCTACCACTTGCATGAATTCTTGGAATTGCCCTTTGGCAGTCCGTGGAGATGAAGGGTTGGAGGAGTGAGTGTATATTCCCTCTACCTCAATGAATTCAGATTCCTTGACTTTTTCCCTTATCAGCACGGCCCGTTCCTCATTAAGCCCGAAACGTACCAACCCCGTATCTATCTTCAAGTGTATCTTGACGAACTGCCTCGTTTCAGAACATATGGCCTCAGCCAGTTGCCGGTCACGCTCGGATGCTATGGTCAATGTCAACCCATTGCCGATAGCCTCTCTCATCCCTGTCTCACTTATCACCGGGGCAAAAACCAGAATACTGTCGCTGATCCCCGCTTCCCTTAACTGCAGCGCTTCCTCCAGAAAACTCACTGCGAAGAAGTCTACCCCCAGGGTACTAAGAATACGAGCAGTGTCAACCGCACCGTGTCCATATGCATTGGCCTTTATGACCGCAATCAGCCTGACCCCAGCATCAAGTCTGGTTTGGATTTCACGAAGGTTGTTCTCTATGGCGGCAACATCAATCTCGATCCATTTATTCATGACAGCCGAGCCTAATCCTCTTTCCGGGATGCTTCCAGTCCCGCTCTTTTCCGCGCCATCTTCCGATACCACGGCAGAACCCTAGTCCATAACAAGTACAGCCCTGGCGAGTAAACCCTGTCCCAATCCCCTACAAATTCTATAAACTCACCATTGAATCCTTTCTTGAACCTATATAATCCATAGAGGGGATTATTTTCGTCCAGGTCGCCGGATACCCCCCGGAAGTCATATATCTTACAACCCTGAGCCCGCGCCCAGCGTATCATCTCCCATTGGATCAAGTAGTTGGGCATCACTTTGCGGTAATCATTGCTGGAGGCACCGTACAAGTACCAAGCCTTATCCCCCAGAATCAATGCCAGCGTCCCTGAAACAATGTTTCCCTGATACTCAGCTAGGAAGATTTCGGCCAATCCGGCTTCCACCAGCTCATACCACATCAGCTCAAAATATTCATACCCTCGTATCAAGAATTTGTCCCGTACTGCAGTCTCTTCCAGGATTGAGTAGAATACCGGCAATTCTGCTTTACCGTGGGTCTTTCTTATCGTGACCCCCCTTTTGCCGGCCAGCCTAATATTATATCGGGTTTTACTGTGCATGTTGGTCAGTAATTGTTCCTCATCCGGAGTTATGTCCAAGCGAAATACGAAGGCTGGCTGTACTCCCTCAAAATCAAGGCCGGTATCATTACGCTTGAATCTGCACTGTTCCAATATCGCGATAAAGTCCTTATCGGTAACCGGCACGTCGGGGTCGATCTTAAGGAATATGGCCCGATGATCCCGGGCCACCCTTTCGGCCCCGTTGAAGAGTTCCCGGCATAACTTGGGGTCAGCGATGTCGACCACCGGGCCACGGGGCGAATAAAATATGCATGTCTTCAATCCCGGCAGCGGTATCCTACGTTTGAGGATGAGCAAACTAGCTCGGATTTGGCCGTCCTCTTCCAATATGAGGGGCAGAGATTCCCAACCCATCCCCTGCTTAACCGTTCCCCATTCCCAAGTCTGCGAAAAATGCCCTTTCGGATGGGACCGGACAAATTGGTCATAACGCTCTCTTTCCTTGCTATCTATGATTCTGGTTGTGAACACACGCAAATCTCCATATTCAAAGCGATTCTATATCTTGGCCTTATAACAATCAGCAGCAATGCTTGGCACAAAAAGGCGAGCCTCGCAGCCCGCCCCTTAGTCTTCCAAGC